>NZ_LUPI01000011.1:0-17824 GCF_001627265.1 Nocardioides sp. REDSEA-S30_B4
GCGCCCTGGTGGTCGGCGAACGTGTCGCCGACCCAGTAGCCGATCCCGACCGAGGCCAGGTGGACGAGCGCGGTCGCGACCGTGATGCCGATGAGCACGTCACGCGCGCGGTAGCGCGCGGCGAAGGTCATCGCCATCAGCTGGGACTTGTCGCCGAGCTCGGCGACGAAGATGACCGCGGTGCTCAGCAGGAAGGCGTACATCGAAGGTGTCCTCTCGTGCCCGGCCTCTGGGCGACCTGGGGACGCGCCTCCGGCCGGGCGCATCTGGGGTGCGTGATCCGGCCGAAAGTCTCGTCCGCCACCGGAGGTGGCCTGCCGTGCCGGGCGCCCGGCGGACCGGGCAGCCAGTGTGTCGACACGGCTGTTGGGGACTACTCCCTCTCGTGGGCACCACCCTACAGGCCGCGGACCGCGGCGCACGCATGGGTGGCGCTCGGGTGGGCGCAGAGGGGATCGAACCCCCGACCACCTCGTTGTAAGCGAGGTGCTCTACCGCTGAGCTATACGCCCGTGCGAGGCAGGACCCTACCGAGGGCGGGGCCCGGCCGCGGAAACGGCATGCCCCTGAAATGAGTCGAACCGCTGGCGTCTCGGGTCACCAGCGGTTCGACGTCCCCTACCGTACGTGGTCGATCCGCGAAAACCCCGTGCTGCAAGGGAAAAACCCGGATCCGGTCCAGACCATCACGGCACCGGCCGCTGAGATGATGCCTCAGACGGCGTCGGCGAGCTGGCGCAGGTGCTCGTCCAGGTCGCGCCCCTCGGGCATCGCGTTGTGCACGGCCCACCGGATCGCCCCCTCGCGGTCCACGACGTAGGAGGAGCGGCGCGGGCAGCCGTTGCGCTCGTCGAAGACGTCGTAGGCGCGCGAGACCTCCCCGTGCGGCCAGAAGTCCGAGAGCAGCGGGAAGTTCAGCCCGTCGGCGTCGGCGAACGCGCGCAGCGCGAACATCGGGTCGCACGAGATCGCCAGGACCTCGGTGTCGAAGGTCATGAAGTCCGCGAGCCTGTCACGGATGCCGGCCATCTCGCCGGTGCAGACGCCGGAGAAGGCGTAGGGGTAGAACAGCATCGCCACCGCCTTGGTGCCGCGGTACGACGACAGCGACACGTCCTGGCCGAACTGGTCGCGCAGCGTGAAGTCCGGTGCGGGGTCGCCGATGCGCAGGCCGCTCACGCGTCGTCCCGCTGGCTCAGCTCGCGCTTGAGCACCTTGCCGGTGGCGTTGCGGGGCAGCTCGTCGAGGAAGACCACGTCGCGCGGCACCTTGTAGCGCGCGAGGTTCTCCTTCACCCACCCCTTGACGCCCTCCTCGTCGAGCGAGGAGCCCTCACGACGCACCACGAAGGCGCGCAGCCGCTGGCCGAACTCGTCGTCCTCGACGCCGACCGCGGCCACCTCGACCACTTCGTCGTGGCGGGCGATGCAGTCCTCGACCTCCTTGGGGAAGACGTTCTCACCGCCGGAGACGATCATCTCGTCGTCGCGCCCCTCGACGTAGAGCCGGCCGTCCTCGCGGAACCGCCCGACATCGCCGGTCGACATCAGCCCGTCGACGACCTCCTTGCTGCCACCGCCGGTGTAGCCCTCGAAGAGCAGGCCGTTGCCGACGAAGATCCGCCCCGGCTCGCCGTCGGGGACCGGGCATCCCTGGTCGTCGAGGATCTTCACGACGGTGGCGTACGGCGGGCGCCCGGCCGTCGACGGCGACTCCCGCAGGTCGCGCGGGCCGGCCACGGCCGCGTAGGCGACCTCGGTCGAGCCGTAGGTGGAGTACAGGTTGTCGCCGAAGCGGTCCATCCACGTCAGCGCCAGCTCGCCGGGCAGCGCGGACCCCGAGGAGGCGACGACCTCCACGCGGGACAGGTCGTAGCGGTCGAGCACCTCGGCGGGCAGCGCCAGGATGCGCTGCAGCATGACGGGGATGACCACGATCGACTCGCAGCGCTCGTCCTGGACGGTGCGCAGGCACTCCTCGGGGTCGAAGCGCCGACGCAGCACCAGCGTCGAGCCGAGCAGCATGCCCAGCGCCATGTGGCCGAAGCCCCAGGTGTGGAACAGCGGCGCGGCCACGTGGGTGCGCCAGCCGGCGTGCAGCGGCATCAGCGAGAGCAGCGAGACCGCCGCGTCGACACCGGCCTCCGAGCGGGGTGCGCCCTTCGGCGTACCGGTGGTGCCGGAGGTGAGGATGATGATCCGGCCGTGGCGGCCGGGCGCGGAGAGGTCGCCGGCGTCGTGGTCGGCGATCAGGCCGTCGAGGGTGGGCAGCGTCGGCGCGTCGTCGTCGCACCAGCCCAGGACCGTGACGGGAACGTCGATGCCCTCCAGGAGGCCGCTGAACTCCTCGTCGAGCACGAGGGCCTCCGGGCGGTCGCGCTCGAGCAGCTCGCGCAGCTGGGGACCGGAGAACGCGGTGTTGAGGTAGAGGACGTCGGCGCCCAGCTTGGCCGTGGCGATCGAGGTCTCCACGAACCCGCGGTGGTTGCGGCACATCACCGCGACCGCGTCGCCCTCGCCGACACCCTGGGCGGCCAGGCCACGGGCCAGGGCGTTGGAGCGGCGGTGCAGCTCGCCCCAGGTCAGCTGGCCGCGCTCGTCGATGATGCCGACCGCGTCGGGGTGACGGATCGCCAGCGAGGCGAACCCACCGGCCGGGCCTGTCCCCCACTCGCGCAGCATCAGCCCGAGCCGGGCGAGCACCGCCGGGGAGTAGGGCCGGATGACCCCGGCCTTCCCCAGCACCTTCACGCTGGTGGCGGCAGCACCGACACCCTGGACGACCTTGGAGAGCACGCCCGGGAGACTAGCGTCAGGCAGGGGTCTTGGGAGCCACCAGGCGGGTGGCCGCCCAGTCCTTGGAGACCGTCGCGGTGGTCGTCTGCGACAGACCGGCGATCGGTGCGGCCTCGGCGACCACGGAGGCGTCGACGCTGTTGGGGCGTCCGACCTTCGGGGTCAGCAGCCAGATGGACCCGCCGCCGACCAGGTCGGTGAGCGCGTCGACGAGGCCGTCGACCAGGTCGCCGTCCTCCTCGCGCCACCACAGCAGGACGGCGTCCACGACGTTGCCGTAGTCGCCGTCGACCATGTCGGCGTCGATGGCGTCCTCGACGGCCACGCGGAGCTCGTCATCGGTGTCGGAGTCCCAGCCCAGCTCCTGCACGACCATGCCTTGGCTCAGTCCGAGCCGGTCCGCCACGTCGTTCGCAGGGCCTGTCTGGGTGGACCCGCCACCCGCGGTCGAGCTCACCAGCGCCTCCTCGTATCCCCGGCCGTCCGGTGGCCGCGTCAGTCGGTTGTCGACCCGACGACGTCTGATGACGCCGGATCGTGGGTGCTAGTCCACCGGACTCCCGGGCCTTCCGCAACCTCTTCCCCACATCTGCGCACCGCTCAGCGGACGTCCGCGCACCGCCTGCGTGACTACTCACGGGTAAATACCCTTACCCCCAGGTGCGTGCCACGATGGCCGGGTGACAGACGACTCATCCACCGTTCCTGGCACCCGCACCGGCAGCACCCCGTCGGTCATCCACGAGGGCCTGCCCACGCAGCTGCCGGACATCGACCCCGACGAGACCGCCGACTGGATCGCCTCCTTCGACGCGATGCTCGACGAGCGCGGTCGGGACCGGGCGCGCTACGTCATGCTGCGCCTGCTCGAGCGGGCGCGCGAGACCCAGGTCGGCGTGCCCGCGCTGCGCAGCACCGACTACATCAACACCATCCCGCCCGAGCGGGAGCCGTGGTTCCCCGGCGACTACGAGGTCGAGCAGCGCATCCGCGCCTTCCTCCGCTGGAACGCCGCGGTCATGGTCTCCAGCGCCAACCGCAAGGGCCTCGAGGTCGGCGGCCACATCGCCACCTACCAGTCCTCGGCGAGCCTCTACGAGGTCGGCTTCAACCACTTCTTCCGCGGCAAGGACCACGAGGGCGGCGGCGACCAGGTCTTCATCCAGGGCCACGCCTCCCCCGGCATCTACGCCCGCGCCTTCCTCGAGGGCCGCCTCACCGAGGAGCAGCTCTACCGGTTCCGCCAGGAGGTCCAGCACGGCCGGGGCGCCGGCCTGTCGTCGTACCCCCACCCGCGCCTGATGCCGGAGTTCTGGGAGTTCCCGACCGTCTCGATGGGCCTGACCGCGATCAACTCGATCTACCAGGCCCGGTTCAACCGCTACATGCACAACCGCGGCATCAAGGACACCTCGCAGCAGAACGTCTACGCCTTCCTCGGCGACGGCGAGATGGCCGAGCCGGAGTCGCTGGGCGCCATCCGGGTCGCGGCCCGCGAGGAGCTGGACAACCTCACCTGGGTGGTCAACTGCAACCTCCAGCAGCTCGACGGCCCGGTGACCGGCAACGGCAAGATCATCCAGGAGCTGGAGTCGAACTTCCGCGGCGCCGGCTGGAACGTCATCAAGGTCATCTGGGGCCAGGGCTGGGACGACCTGCTCGCCCGCGACGTCGACGGCGTGCTCGTCAACAAGATGAACTCCACCCCCGACGGCGCGTTCCAGACCTACTCGGTCGAGGACGGCGCCTACG
The DNA here is from genome assembly GCF_001627265.1 of Nocardioides sp. REDSEA-S30_B4. Taxonomy (NCBI): domain Bacteria; kingdom Bacillati; phylum Actinomycetota; class Actinomycetes; order Propionibacteriales; family Nocardioidaceae; genus Nocardioides; species Nocardioides sp. REDSEA-S30_B4. The sequence goes on from NZ_LUPI01000011.1 coordinate 4,548, forward strand.
TCCGGGAGAACTTCTTCGGCTCCGACCCGCGGCTGCGCAAGATGGTCGAGCACATGAGCGACACCCAGATCCAGAAGCTGCCGCGCGGTGGCCACGACTACCGCAAGGTGTACGCCGCCTTCGACGCCGCCGCCAAGCACCGCGGCCAGCCCACGGTGATCCTGGCCAAGACGGTCAAGGGGTGGACGATCGACGCCCTCGAGGGCAAGAACGCCACCCACCAGATGAAGAAGCTGACCCCGGACGACCTGAAGAAGTTCCGGGACCGCCTCTACCTCCCGATCTCCGACCGCGACCTCGAGCGGTCCTACGAGGAGACCGGTGCCGCGCCGTTCTTCCACCCTGGCGAGAACTCCCCCGAGATGGAGTACATGCGCCACCGGCGCGAGGAGCTCGGCGGCTCGCTGCCCAAGCGCGTCGTCCGCGCCAAGCCCCTCACGCTGCCCGAGGACAAGGTCTACGACGAGCTGAAGAAGGGCTCGGGCAAGAACTCCGTGGCCACCACCATGGCCGTGGTGCGCCTGCTCAAGGACTGGATGCGCGACCCGGGCATCGGCAAGCGGATCGTCCCGATCGCCCCCGACGAGTACCGCACCTTCGGCATGGACTCGATGTTCCCGAGCGCGAAGGTCTACAACCCCCAGGGCCAGCGCTACGAGTCCGTGGACCGCAAGCTGCTGCTGAAGTACACCGAGTCCGAGCAGGGACAGCTCCTGCACGAGGGCATCTCCGAGGCCGGCGCGATGGCCTCGGCGACGGCCGCGGGGTCGGCGTACTCCACGCACGGCGAGCCGATGATCCCCTTCTACATCTTCTACTCGATGTTCGGCTTCCAGCGCACCGGTGACTCGGTCTGGGCGATGGCCGACCAGCTCGCGCGTGGCTTCCTCATCGGCGCCACCGCGGGCCGCACCACGCTGACCGGCGAGGGGCTCCAGCACGCCGACGGCCACTCGCCGCTGCTCGCGGCGACCAACCCGGCCGTCGTGCACTACGACCCGGCCTTCGCCTACGAGATCACCCACATCATGAAGTCGGGGCTCGAGCGGATGTACGGCACCTCCGAGGAGCACCCGCTCGGCGAGGACGTCATCTACTACCTCACCGTCTACAACGAGCCGGTCCCCCAGCCCGCGCAGCCCGAGGACGTGGACGTCGAGGGGATCCTCAAGGGGATCCACCGGGTGTCGACCGCCTCCGGCGACGGGCCGCGGGTCCAGCTGATGGCCTCCGGCGTCGGCTTCCCGTGGGTCGACCGCGCCGCGACGATGCTCGCCGAGGACTGGGGCGTGCAGGCCGACACCTGGTCGGTGACGTCCTGGAACGAGCTGGCCCGCGACGCCCTGGCCGCCGAGGAGTGGAACCTCCTGCACCCCGGCGACACCCCGCGCACGGCGTACGTCGCCGACACCCTGGCGGTGGCCGACGGCCCCTTCGTGGCGGTGTCGGACTACATGTCCGCGGTGCCGATGCAGATCGCGCGCTGGGTGCCCGGCGACTACTGCGTGCTCGGCGCGGACGGCTTCGGCTTCGCCGACACCCGGCCGGCGGCGCGGCGCTTCTTCCACATCGACGCCGAGTCGGTCGTGGTGCGCAGCCTGCAGGCGCTCGCCGACGCCGGGGAGATCGACCCCGGCCTCGTGCAGAAGGCCTTCGACCGCTACAAGATCGACGACCCCACCGCCACCAAGGGCGTCAAGCAGGAGGGCGGGGACGCGTAGGGGTCTCGAGGCTCCTCGCTGGCGCTCGTCGCACCTCGACCACCGGTGATCCGCTGGTCGAGGTGCAAGCGCAGCGAGCCACGAGACCCGGAGAGGCGGAGAGCAGCCTCAAGCGCCGGGAGTGGCCTCCGCCAGCAGCTCGACCGGACCCACGGGCGGCACGTAGCCGTTGCGCAGCAGCTGGCGCCACCTGGCCCGTGAGTAGGTCGCGGGCTGGGTGGTGCGCACGAAGTCGGTGACGATCCGCGCGAAGCGCTGCGGGTGGTCCTTGTGCGGGAAGTGCCCGCTGTTGGGGATCACCTCGATGCGGGAACGCGGGGCCATGGCGGCCGCCAGGCTGGCGTGCCGGACCGGGATGACCCTGTCGTCGCGGCCCCAGACCACGCACATGGGCATCGCCTGGGTCAGGTACGCGCGATCGGCCATGGTGACGATCTGCCCGCGCCAGTCGACCACGGCACGCACGACGTGGCGGATCGCAGCCCGCGCGGCGGGGTCCTTGAAGGAGTCGTAGATGGCGGCGACCTCGTCGAGGTCGTGGGTGGCCTTGAGCGGCAGCGAGGACAGCGCCTTCATGCCGGCGACGCCGAGGTGGCGCACCCCCGGGAGCGTGGCGACACCCATGGCCTGGTGGAAGCCCGGCGTGGTGATCGCCCGGATGGCGGGCGACACCTCGGGACCGAGACCGCCCGAGGCGACCAGCACGACCCGCTCGGTGCGCTCGGGGAACTGGTAGGCGAACTGCATGGCCACGCCGCCGCCGAAGCTGTGGCCCACCACCGTGACCTTGTCGATGCCCAGGACCGCCAGCAGGTCGCGGACGCCGTTGGCGTAGCCGCCGACGCTGTAGTCGGCGCGCGGCTTGGCCGAGAGCCCGTGGCCGAGCAGGTCGGGCGCGATGACGGTGAAGCGCTTGGCGAGGTCGTCGATCACCGGCTCCCACGTGGTGTGGTCGCAGCCGAGTCCGTGCAGCAGCAGCAGCGCGGGCCCCTCGCCGACCTTCACGAAGGCGCGTCGGTGGCTGTGGATCGTGAGGTACTGGACCTCGTGGGGGGTGCTCGACACCGGGCCTCCTCGCATCGCGCGGGCCGCGTCCACCGAGCCGGAGCCCGCTGTGCACGGTTGCGTGGGTCCACTGTCACGCAGATTTCCCTTGTACGTAAGGGCGTTCATGGTTTCTTGACCCGTGCGTGACCACACCGGACCGATCAGGTCCGGAAAGCGGACGGAGCGTGGGCACCCGACCGGGACCCGCATGACCTACGGTGGCGACGTGCCGCGCGCTCCCCTGCCCCCTCGCGCCTCCGCGGCCAGCCGCCTGCGGCGTTCCGCCGGTGCCCTGAGCACCGCGGCGACCGCCGGCATGGAGGAGCAGCTGCCGTGGTTCTCCGAGCTCAGCGCCCAGGACCGCTCCTGGGTCGGGGTGATCGTCCAGGCCGGCGTGCAGAACTTCGTCGAGTGGTACGCCGCCGGCGGCCCGACCCTGGGGACTCCCCAGGGCGGCACGGAGCTGGCCGCCACGGTCTTCGGGGCGGCGCCACGCGCACTGGCCGGCGTCATCACCCTGCAGCAGACCGTGGACCTGGTCCGCCTCTCCATCGACGTGGTGGAGGCGTCGGTGGACGACGTGCTCGAGGGCGAGGACGCCGAGGCGGTCCACGCGGCGATCCTCCGCTACGCCCGGGAGGTCGCCTTCGCCACGGCGGAGGTCTACGCCCGTGCCGCCGAGGCCCGGGGCGCCTGGGACGCCCGCCTCGAGGCCCTGGTCGTCGACGCGGTGCTGCGTGCCGAGACCGACGAGACCCTGCTCTCGCGCGCCAGCGCGCTCGGCTGGCGTGCCCGCGGCGAGGCGTGCGTCGTCATCGGCCGCGTGCCCGCGCAGCGCTCGGAGGCGGACCTCTTCGAGCACGCACGGCACCTCGCGCGATCCCTCGACCTCGACGCCCTGTGCGCGGTGCAGGGCGACCGGCTCGTGCTCCTGCTCGGCGGCGCCCACGACCCCCGCGCCGCCGGCACCGCCCTGCTCGACGTCTTCGACCCCGGCTCCCCCGTCGTCGTCGGCCCCTCGGTGGCCGACCTCGCCGAGGCGCAGCACTCGGCTCGCACGGCGCAGTCGGCGTTCCGGGTGGTCCCCGGCTGGCCGGACGCCCCGCGGCCGGTCCTCGCCGACGAGCTGCTCCCCGAGCGCGTTCTCGGCGGCGACGGCCACGCGCGACGGCACCTCGTCGAGGAGGTCTACCTCGCACTCCTGGAGTCCGGCGAGGCCCTGGAGACCCTGCGCGCCTACCTCGAGGGCTCGCGCTCGATCGAGGCCGCGGCACGCACGCTGTTCGTCCACGCCAACACCGTGCGCTACCGGCTGCGTCGGATCACCGAGCTCACCGGGCACGACCCGACGACGCCTCGAGGTGGGCTCGCGCTCCAGCTCGCACTGATCCTCGGTCGGCAGGCGGGGCACTGAGCGCTCGCCGCCGCACCTCTGGCTCCCTTTGTAGGATCCCCACAACAATCGACCGCTCAACTTCGTCGATGTCCCGCGTGAATCGTCGACCTCCTACCAGGCACAGTGACCCCGTGCTCGTCATCGTCGCCCCCGGTCAAGGGGCCCAGACCCCCGGTTTCCTCACCCCCTGGCTCGAGGACCCGGCCTTCGCCGCGCGCTTCGAGTGGCTCTCGACCGTGGCCGGGCTGGACCTGGTCGAGCACGGCACCACCTCCGACGCCGAGACCATCCGGGCGACCGAGGTCGCCCAGCCGCTGCTGGTCGCCACCGGGCTCGTCGCCGCCCTCCAGCTGTTCCCGCACCCCGGCGACGCCTTCGACCGGATCGGTGCCGTCGCGGGCCACAGCGTGGGCGAGATCGCGGCCGCCGCGGGTGCCCGGGCCATCACCGCCGAGCAGGCGATGGTGCTGGTCCGCGAGCGCGGGCTGGCCATGGCGCGCGCCGCCGCGATGACGCCGACCGGCATGACAGCCCTGCTCGGCGGCGACCCGGACGAGGTCGCTTCCGCGCTGGAGCGTCACGGCCTGACCGCGGCCAACGACAACGGCCCCGGCCAGGTGGTCGCCGCCGGCACCCTCGAGCAGCTCGCCGCCCTCAAGGCCGACCCACCGGCCAAGGCGCGCCTGATGCCGCTCTCGGTGGCCGGTGCCTTCCACACCCACCACATGGCGCCCGCCGTGGACCACCTGGCCTCGCTGGCCCGTTCGGTCTCGGTCCACGACCCGCGCACCCGCGTGATCTCCAACCGCGACGGCCGCGTCGTGCACGACGGTCGCGACGTCCTGGCCCGCATCGTCGGGCAGATCGCCTCCCCGGTCCGCTGGGACCTGTGCATGGAGACGATGGCCGACCTCGGGGTCACCGGCGTCCTCGAGATGCCTCCCGCGGGCACGCTCACCGGCATCCTCAAGCGCCAGCTCAAGGGTGTGGAGACCTTCGCCCTCAAGTCCCCCGACCAGCTCGACGAGGCACGCGCCTTCTGCGACCGCCACGGCGAGTCCGCGGGGATGGAGACCACGCCCACCTGGCGGATGGTCGTCTCCCCCGCCAAGGGCACCTTCCACCTCGACGCCGAGGCCGCCGACCGCGACGTCCTCAGCGCCGGCGCGCCGATCGGCGGCGTGGCCAGCCTCCGCGACACCGTCTCGGTCACCGCCGCCCACGGCGGCCAGGTCGTCGAGTGGCTCGTCGAGGACGGCGACCTCGTCTCACCCGGCCAGCCGCTGCTGCGCCTGCACCCCGAGGGTGCCGCCTGATGCCGGTCACCGCCACCGGGCTCCTCGCCCAGCAGGGCGCCCCGCACGCGGCCCTCCTCGGCATCGGCGCCTACCGCCCCAGCCGGGTCGTCCCCAACAGCGAGGTCGTCGACGCGATCGACTCCAGCGACGAGTGGATCCGGCAGCGCTCGGGCATCGCGAGCCGGCGCTGGGCCACGCCCGAGGAGACCGTCCAGGTGATGGCCGTCGCCGCCTCCCGGCAGGCGCTCGAGCGGTCGGGGATCGACCCGCGCCAGGTCGACTGCGTCGTGGTCGCCACGGTCAGTCACTTCCTGCAGACCCCCGCACTGGCCACGGCGGTCGCGCACGAGCTCGGCACCGAGCAGGCAGCGGCGTACGACGTCTCGGCGGCGTGCGCGGGCTTCTGTCACGGCATCGCGCTGGCCTCGGACATGGTCCGGGCCGGCAGTGCCCGGCACGTGCTCGTCATCGGCGTCGAGAAGCTCTCGGAGATGACCGACCCCACCGACCGGGGCACCGCCTTCATCTTCGCCGACGGCGCCGGCGCCGCGGTCGTGGGGCCCAGCGAGGTCCCGGGCATCGGTCCGGTCGTGTGGGGCTCCGACGGCGAGCAGTTCGACCTGATCCGCAACCGCGAGGACTGGCGCGACGTGCTGTCCTCCGACAACCCGCGGATGCCCCACCTGGTGATGCAGGGCAACGCGGTCTTCCGCTGGGCGTCGTTCGCGATGGCCAAGGTCGGCCTGCAGGCGCTCGACCGTGCGGGAGTGTCCGTGGAGGACCTCGACTGCTTCGTGCCCCACCAGGCCAACATGCGCATCACCGACGCCATGGCACGGTCGATGAAGCTCCCCGAGAGCGTGCGCATCGCCCGCGACATCATCGACCAGGGCAACACCTCGGCCGCCTCCATCCCGCTCGCGCTGGACCGGATGCTCACCGCGGGCGAGGCCCGCTCCGGGGACACCGCCCTGCTCATCGCCTTCGGCGCCGGCCTGGCGTACGCCGCCCAGGTCGTCGTCGTGCCCTGACCCGCCGGGTCCGGGCCGCACCACCACAGCACAGCAGCACCACAGCACAGCCACTCACCCGCAGCAGCACCCCACGAGAAGGAGAACCACCTGATGGCCACCACCGAGGAGATCCGCAGCGACCTCGCCGAGATCGTCAACGAGGTCGCCGGTGTCGACGCCGACGACGTGCAGCTCGACAAGTCCTTCGTCGACGACCTCGACGTCGACTCCCTGTCCATGGTCGAGGTCGTCGTCGCCGCCGAGGAGAAGTTCGGCGTCTCCATCCCCGACGACGAGGTCAAGAACCTCAAGACCGTCGGTGACGCCGTGGCCTACATCGAGCGCGCCTCCGCCGCCTGATGGCCTCCACACGCGTCGTCGTCACCGGTCTCGGGGTCACCTCACCCGTCGGCGGTGACGTGCCCTCCACCTGGGAGGCCCTGCTGGCAGGCCGCTCCGGGGTGCGGGCACTCACCGAGGAGTGGGCCGCCGACCTGCCCGTCCGGATCGCCGGACGGGTGGCCGTCGAGCCCACCGAGGTCCTCGAGCGGGTCAAGGCCCGCCGCCTGGACCGCTCCTCGCAGCTCGCGATGGTCGCGGCCACCCAGGCCTGGGCCGACGCGGGCCTCGAGGGCACGGCCGACGAGGGGGGCCTGGACGGCGACCGCGTGGGGGTGGCCTTCGCCTCCGGCATCGGCGGCGTGACCACGCTGCTGTCGAATTACGACACGATGCTGGAGAAGGGGCCGCGGCGGGTCTCGCCGCTGGCCGTACCGATGCTGATGCCCAACGCACCGGCCGCCACGATCAGCCTGATGGTGGGGGCCCGCGCCTTCGCCAGCACCCCGGTCTCGGCGTGCGCCTCGGGCAACGAGGCGATCGCCTTGGGCCTGGACCAGCTGCGGCTGGGCCGTGCCGACGTCGTCGTGGTCGGCGGCACCGAGGCGGCGATCCACCCGCTCAACATCGCCGCCTTCGCCAACATGATGGCGCTGTCGAAGACCGCCAGCGGCCCCGAGGGGGGCGACCCCACGACGGTCTCCCGACCGTGGGACACCGGGCGTGACGGCTTCGTGCTGGGCGAGGGCGCCGGCTGCCTGGTCCTGGAGACCGAGGAGCACGCTCGGGCCCGTGGGGCCCGCGTCTACGCGACCGTGCTCGGCGCGGGCGTCACGGCCGACTCCCACGACATCGCCCAACCCGACCCCCAGGGCCGGGGTGGCACCCGGGCAATCGCCCGCGCCCTGGTCGAGGGCGACATCGACCCCGCCGACGTCGCGCACGTCAACGCCCACGCGACGTCCACCCCCCAGGGCGACGTCGCCGAGGGCCTGATGCTGCACGCCACCCTCGGCTCGCACGCCACGGACGTGGTCGTGACCTCCACCAAGTCCATGACCGGGCACCTGCTCGGCGGGGCCGGCGCCCTCGAGGCGGTCGCGACGGTGATGGCCGTCCACCACCGGGTCAGCCCGCCCACGATCAACCTCGACGAGCAGGACCCGCAGGTCGACCTGGACATCGCGACCAAGGCCCGCGACCTGCCTCTGGGCGACATCGTCGCCCTCAACAACAGCTTCGGCTTCGGCGGCGCCAACGTCGCGGTGGCCTTCGGGAGCGTCTGATGACCGTGACCCAGGACCGACCCGCCGCCAAGCCGCCCCGGGAGGAGGACCCGCGCCACCCGCTCAAGCGGTTGGGGGCGCTCCTCGACGAGGGCAGCCTCGAGCCGATCTCCCCCGACGACGACTCGGGCATGCTCGCCGCCGTCGGCACCGTGCAGGGCGCCCCCGTCGTGGCCTTCTGCTCCGACCCCACCGTCATGGGCGGCGCGATGGGCGACCTCGGCTGCCGAGTGGTCGTCGACGCCTACCACCGCGCGATGACCGACCGGGTCCCGATCATCGGGCTGTGGCACTCCGGCGGGGCACGCCTGGCCGAGGGCGTGCTCAGCCTCCACGCGGTGGGCCGGATCTTCCAGGTCATGACCCAGGCGTCCGGCCGCATCCCGCAGGTCTCCGTCGTGCTCGGTCCCGCCGCCGGCGGCGCCGCCTACGGTCCGGCACTGACCGACGTCGTCATCCTCGGGCCCGAGGGCAGGATCTTCGTGACCGGGCCCGACGTCGTGCGCTCGGTGACCGGCGAGGACGTCGACATGCTCCGGCTCGGCGGGCCCGAGCGCACTGCTGCCCGAGTCCCGCAAGCGCGCCTACGACGTGCACCCGCTCGTGGAGTCGCTGCTCGACGAGGGCTCGGTCCAGGAGCTGCACGCCCGGTGGGCCCCCAACATCGTCACCGCCCTCGGTCGGCTCGGCGGCCGCACCGTCGGCGTGGTCGCCAACAACCCGTTGCGGCTCGGCGGCTGCCTGGACTCGCTGTCGGCGGAGAAGGCCAGCCGGTTCGTCCGCATGTGCGACGCCTTCGCCATCCCCCTGGTCGTCGTCGTCGACGTCCCGGGCTACCTCCCCGGCGTGGGCCAGGAGTGGGACGGCGTGGTGCGTCGCGGCGCCAAGCTGCTGCACGCCTTCGGCGAGTGCGTGGTCCCGCGCGTCACCCTGGTGACCCGCAAGACCTACGGCGGGGCCTACATCGCCATGAACTCCCGCTCCCTGGGGGCGACGAAGGTGCTGGCCTGGCCCGGCGCCGAGGTGGCCGTGATGGGTGCCGTGGCCGCGGTGCGCATCCTCCACCGCAGGCGCCTGGCCGAGGTGTCGCCCGAGATCCGTCCCCAGGTCGAGGCCGAGCTGGCCGCCGAGCACGAGCGGATCGCCGGCGGCGTCGACAAGGCCGTCGAGATCGGGGTCGTGGACGAGGTCGTCGACCCCACCCGCACGCGCAGCGCGATCGCGGAGGCCATCGACGCGGCCGTCCAGGCCGACGGCGTACGACGGGGGCACCACGGCAACATCCCGCTCTGATCGACGCCCACGGACCGGATGGGATCAGGCCGGGCGAGGGTTTGCGTAACCCCCGCCCGGTCTGTGACGTTGTCATGACGTCCATCACAGGGAGGTCCATCATGTCGACGCACCAGCCGATCACCCGGCCGATGCTCGCTCTCGCGGTCGCGCTGATCGGCGCGCTCGTGATCACGCTCGCCCCGTCGGTCCCGGCGGCCGGCAAGGCTCGGACGATGGCGGAGTTCGCGCAGACCTTCCGAGGCAACGGCATGCTCCACGAGGGATGCCGCAACTACCGCTACAAGTACAAGATCAACCCGCCCGAGGACGCCGACACCTGGGCGCTGGAGACCTTCCTGACCGACCGTCGCGGCGTCACCATCGCCTCCGGGGGCGTGCTGGAGGGCGCGGCGAAGAAGAAGGGCAAGGAGCGCTTCCGCTTCTGCCGGGAGAACACCGTGCCTGGGAAGTTCAAGCTCCGCGGCAAGTTCACCTACAAGGTCGGCTTCGACACCTTCGACGGGTGGATCGAGCCGACGTACTTCCGCCTCAAGGCCAGCTGAGCACGCCAGGGACGCTGGACCGCGCCGGAGCGGTCAGGAGACAGTCAGACCACCTGGTGCAGCCAGCGGACCGGCGCGCCGTCCCCGGCGTGCCGGAACGTCTCGAGCTCGTCGTCCCACGGCTTGCCGAGCAGCTTGTCGATCTCCTCGAGCAGCGTGACCTCGCCGAGGGCCGACTTCACCACGGCCGCCTTGAGCCGGTCCTCGGGGATGAGGATGTCGCCGTGCAGGCCGGTGACGGCGTGGAAGACCCCGAGCTCGGGGGTGTAGGAGTAGCGGCTGCCCTCGGTGCCCGGCGTGGGCTCCTCGGTGATCTCGAAGCGCAGGTGGTTCCAGCCCCGCAGGGCGGAGGCCACGGCAGCGGCGGTCCCGGCGCCGCCGGTCCACGACAGCTCCGCGCGGTAACTGCCCGACTGAGCGGGCTGAGGGGTCCAGTCGAGGTTCACGGGCGCACCGAGGACTCCGCCGACGGCCCACTCCACGTGCGGGCACAGCGCCGAGGGCGCTGAGTGCACGTAGAGGACGCCCCTCGTCGCGGAACGGGTGGCAGTGTTCGTGGTCACCTGGACCTCCTTCATCTCCGGCGCGAGCTACGCCTTCCCCAGCGGGCTCGTCATCGAGATGACCTGGACGTCAGGTCAGCACGTGCGGTATGTGGTTGTGGGGACCATTGTGACCGATGAGGCCCCTGAGCACCAGTATTGCCCGGGACGCGTCGCGGGTCAGCGACCCAATGACATCACCGTCGAGAGGACCTCCTCGGCGATGCCCAGGCCCCCCAGGTGGCTCTCCCCGTCGATGACGCTCATGGCGGCATCGGGCAGCCGGTCCACGACGTGCGCCCCGTGGTGGAAGGGCACGATGTGGTCGTCGTCCCCGTGCCACCAGCGCACCGGGACCTTCACGTCCTCCAGCGCGAAGCCCCACTCCCTGGTGAAGAGGATCAGGTCGTGGATCGGGGCGGAGGTCTGGAAGCGGCTGCCGTTGAGGAGGTCGTCGAGGAACATCGCCTTGAACTCGGGGCGTCCGAGGAGGTTCTTGTCGCCCGGCGGCTGCACCGCGGCGTACAGGTCCAGGCCGGGGCCGGCCACGGGACGTGCGAGCCGGATCAGCTGGGTCAGCGCCACCCCGAGCGGCACGCGTCCGGCACGCAGCAACGGGGAGAGCCACCGGGCCAGCTGGATCACGCCACCCGCGGCCGCGTCCGGGCCCAGCACCGGGGCCACGCCGCCGAGCACGCCGATGCCCTGCACCCGCTCGGGGAGCGCCGCTCCCGCGGCCAGGACGTACGGCCCGCCGCCGGACAGCCCGATCAGCCGGAACGTGTCGACCGCCAGCGCGTCGAGCAGCAGCTCGAGGTCACCGGCCCAGTCCAGCAGCTCGGGGTAGAGGTGCGGCGTCGACGAGCCGATCCCGGGCCGGTCGATGCCGATGATCCGCAGACCGTGCTGCTCCGCGTACGCCCGGGCCTCGAACGGGATCTGGCGCCGCGCGCCGGGGGTCCCGTGCATCCACACGATCGCCGGGCCGCGCGGACTGCCGTACTCGGCGAAGCTGAGGCGGCGGCCGTCCCGCACGGCCACGCTCCCCTCGAGGGCTGGTCTCTTCACGTCCTTCACGCCCCGTAGTGTGACAGCCCTCTCAGCCGCCGGCGCTCGGGTACCCCTACGCTGCGCTCATGAGCCACGCCGCCCCTCCCCCGAGCCGCTCGGGAGGCACCGGTTCGCTCCGCCTGCGCCACAATCGGTGGCGCAGCCTCACCGTCGCGCTCGCAGGCGGGGCACTGCTGCTGGTCACCGGCTCGTGGTGGGCGACGCACCCGGCCGACCTCCCGGTCAGGGACGGGCACGTCACGGCCGTGACGACTCCGGGCAGGCCGGTCTACATCGGGGTCTACTCCGGCGCCGCGGACGGCCGCATCCTGCGGCTCGGCGGGGTCCACGTGCGCACCGACGCCACGGTGCCGGTGGAGGTGGAGCCGCTGCTGTGCCGCGGAGGTTCGGTCAGCGTCACCGCCGACGCCGCCGTCTTCTGTCGCGAGGTGGTGGAGCCCGATGGCCAGCAGCTGGGACCGGAGGACTCACTGGTGCTCAGGGTGACGGGCGACGAGGCCGGGGCGGCGTTCATCGGCCGGGTGTCGGTGGCGTACCGCAGCGGCCTCCGCGTCGGGACCAGCCCCGCAGGCACCAGCGCCGTGGTCGCGATCGTGCCGCCCACGGCCTCCTGACCGGCCAGGAGCACTACTCGGAAGCGGACTCCAGTGAGGCCGCGCGTGCGGCGGCGTCGGTGAGCTCCTCGGCGTCGATGGCGTCGGTCCGGTGGAACCAGGTCAGGGCCTCGGTCGGGCGACCGGCAGCCTCCAAGGTGTCGGCGTACGCGTAGCGCAGCCGCACCACCCAGGGCTCCCGGCTCTTGTTCATCAGGGGCGCCTGCTCGAGCACGCGCAGGGCGGCGTCGAGCTGCCCCATGTCACGACGTGCACCGGCCTCGACGATGGTCATCTCGGCCTTCGCCGGCGCCGCGAAGTTCGCCACGGACGGGCTCTGCGCGAGCTTGATGGCCTGCTGCGGCTGGCCGAGGGCACGGTGGCAGTCCGCCATGATCGGCAGGTAGTCGGTGGCACCGTTCATCCGCTTGGCGGCGCGCAGCTCGGCCAGCGCCTCGGAGTAGTGACCCGCCGCGTACGCAGCCTCGCCGGCCGCCTCGCGCACCACGGCCAGGCGCGGCGCCCGCGCTCGTGCCGCAAGCGCGTGTCGGTAGGCGGTCTCGGGGTCCTCGTCCACCAGCATGCCGGCCGCCACCAGGTGGCGGGCGACCCTGGACGCGAGCTTCTCGGGCAGGCCCTTGAGCTGGGCGGCGACCTGCTTGTCCAGCTCCTTCCCGGTCACGTGCTCGGGCAGGTCGGGACCGTCGTAGACGGCCTGCTCGGTCGTCCGCGGTGCGCGATCGTCCCGAGCGGGACGGCCCGGACGCGAGTACGGGCGCCCGCCGCCGGGCTTGCCGCCTCCGCGCCTGTCCTCGCCACCACGACGCTGGTCGCTGCCGCCACGGCCGCCGCGCTGGTCGCTGCCGGCACCGCGGCGCTGGTCGCCGCTCCCGCCGCCACGACGCTGGTCGTTGCCGCGCGCGGGACGTCCGCCGCGCCCCGACGGGTTGTTCCCGGAGCGTTCCTGAGCCACGTCGTTGGTTCCTCTCGCAAATGCACGTAGGGGCCACCTGGCGGTGGCCCCTACGGAGTGTATGTCCGGCGGCGTCCTACTCTCCCACGACCTCGCGGTCGCAGTACCATCGGCGCTGAAAGGCTTAACTTCCGGGTTCGGGATGGGACCGGGTGTTTCC
>NZ_LUPI01000012.1:0-87131 GCF_001627265.1 Nocardioides sp. REDSEA-S30_B4
TCCCCGACGGCTCGTCGGACCCGCCGCAGGCGCCGAGCACCAGGGCGGTGACCAGCGCGAGAGCGACGAGCAGGCCGCGGCGGCGGTCAGGCACGTCGTACGCCCCCGGCGAGCTCCTCGGTGAGGGTGCGCAGCGCCCGGAGGGCGGCGTCACGGTCGTCGGCGTGGTCGAGGAGCGTACGGACGAAGGCGGTGCCGACGATGATGCCGTCGGCGTGCTCCGACATCGCCGCCGCCTGGACCCCGGTGCTCACGCCCACCCCGACCCCGACCGGCAGGTCGGTGGTGGCCTTCGTGCGGGCGATGAGCGGCGCGACGCCCTCGGCGGTGGCCTGCGTGGTGCCGGTGACGCCCATGATGCCGGTGGCGTAGACGAAGCCACGGCAGTGCGCGGTCGTCGACGCGATGCGCTCGTCGGTGCTCGAGGGCGCCACGAGGAAGACCTTGTCGAGGTCGCGCGCGTCGGCCGCCTCGGACCACTCCCCCGCGAACTCCGGGATGACGTCGGGCGTGATGAGGCCGGCGCCGCCGGCGTCGTCGAGCTGCTGGGCGAAGCGGTCCACGCCGCGCCGCTCGACGGGGTTCCAGCTGGTCATGACCAGCGTGGGCGTGCCGGTGGCCGCGACCGCCTCGACGACACGGAACAGGTCGTCGACCCGGAAACCGCCGTCGAGGGCGTGCTGGACCGCCCGCTGGATGACGGGGCCGTCCATGACGGGGTCGCTGTAGGGCAGCCCGACCTCGATGACGTCGCAGCCGGCGTCGACCATGGTCCGCAGCGCGGCGATGGACCCCTCGACGTCGGGGAACGCCGCCGGGAGGTAGCCCACCAGGGCCGACCGGCCCTCCGCGCGCGCCGTCTCGAAGGCGGAGGCGACCCGGAGCCCGCTCACCGCTCGTCCTCCTGTCCGGCCTCGCCGAGGCCGAAGTACTCGATGGCGGTGCCCATGTCCTTGTCGCCGCGGCCGGAGAGATTGATAAGCACGGTCGCCTCGGGCCCCTTCTCGGCCGCGAGCCGCTCGGCGACCTTCAGGCCCCCGGCGATCGCGTGGGAGGACTCGATGGCCGGGATGATCCCCTCGGTGCGCGCGAGCAGGCTGAAGGCCTCCATCGCCTCGGTGTCGGTGACGGGGAGGTACGTCGCGCGGCCGCTGTGCGCGAGCTGCGCGTGCTGCGGCCCGACGCCCGGGTAGTCCAGGCCGGCGGAGATCGAGTGGGACTCCACGGTCTGGCCGTCGTCGTCCTGCAGCACGTAGGTGCGCGCGCCGTGCAGCACGCCGCTGTCGCCGGCGTGGATGGTGGCCGCGTGCCGCGGGGTGTCGACCCCGTCACCACCGGCCTCGAAGCCGTAGATGTCGACCTCGTCGTCCTCGAGGAAGGCGGTGAACAGCCCAATCGCGTTGGAGCCGCCGCCGACGCAGGCGGCGATGGCGTCGGGCAGCACGCCGTACTGCTCCAGGCACTGGGCCCGCGCCTCGTCGCCGGTGCCGCGGACGAAGTCGCGCACCATGCTCGGGAACGGGTGCGGACCCGCGGCGGTGCCGAAGAGGTAGGCGGTGTGGTCGACCGTGGCGACCCAGTCGCGCAGCGCCTCGTTGATGGCGTCCTTGAGGGTCGCGCTCCCGGACTCCACGGGGACGACCTTGGCGCCGAGCAGCTGCATGCGAGCGACGTTGAGCGCCTGGCGGCGGGTGTCGACCGCGCCCATGTAGACGGTGCAGTCGAGGCCGAAGTACGCCGCGGCGGTCGCGCTCGCGACCCCGTGCTGGCCGGCCCCGGTCTCGGCGATGACGCGCTTCTTGCCCATCCGCTTGGTCAGCAGCGCCTGGCCCAGGACGTTGCGGATCTTGTGGGCGCCGGTGTGGTTGAGGTCCTCGCGCTTGAGGAGCACGCGGCAGCCGACGCGGTCGCTGAGGCGACGGGCGTGGAAGAGAGGGCTCGGGAGACCGGCGTACTCGCGCAGGACCAGCTCGAACTCGCTCACGAACACGGGGTCGGCCATCGCGTCCTGCCAGGCGACGGTGAGCTCGTCGAGGGCCGCCATCAGGGCCTCGGGCATGAAGCGGCCGCCGAAGAGCCCGGGCTCACCGAACCAGCCCTGGTCGTCGGCGTCGAAGCGGCTGCGCTCGCTGGTCACGTCGGTCATACGCCTATTCCTGTCATGGCTGCGACGGCGGCCGTGGGGTCGCCGTCCTTGACGAGCGCCTCGCCGACGAGGACGGCGCGGGCGCCCTCGGAGACGAAGCGGGTCACGTCGGCGGGGGTGAAGATGCCCGACTCCGCGACCTTGACGCGGTCGTCTGGGATGCCGGAAGCGAGTCGACCGAAGGTGTCCGGGTCGATCTCGAGGGTCTTGAGGTTGCGGGCGTTGACGCCCACGAGCTCAGCGCCGAGGGCCACGGCCCGCTCGGCCTCGGCGTCGTCGTGGACCTCGACCAGGGCGGTCAGCCCCAGCTCGCCGGCCAGGTCGTGCAGGCGACGCAGCTCGTCGTCGTCGAGCGCGGCCACGATGAGGAGGGCCAGGTCGGCGCCGGCGGCCCGGGCCTCCCAGAGCTGGTAGTCGGTGACGATGAAGTCCTTGCGCAGCAGCGGCACGTCGACGGCCGCGCGGACCGCGCGCAGGTCGTCGAGGCTGCCGCCGAAGCGGCGCTGCTCGGTGAGGACGGAGATCGCCGCGGCACCGCCCTCGGCGTAGGCCTTCGCCAGGACCGTGGGGTCGGGGATCTCGGCGAGGTCGCCCTTGGAGGGGCTGCGGCGCTTGACCTCGGCGATGACGCTCGAGCCCGGTGCGCGCAGCGCGGACATCGGGTCGCGGGGCGGGTCGACGTCCGCGAGCGCGGCCTTCAGGTCGACCAGGGGCAGCGCCGCCTCGCGCTCGGCGAGGTCCAGGCGCACGCCGGCGACGATGTCGTCGAGGACCGACATGACGGCTCCGTTCGAGGCGCGGGGAATGACACCCGAGTCTGTCATGTGAGGCGAAGCCGCTCGGGCACGGGTACGGTCGCCGGACGCACCTGAGAAGCATCTGAGCGATCGCCCGCCGCGATCGCAGGGACCGACTCGGGGCCGTCCCAGGCACCAGCCCACGAAGGAGAGTCATGAGCTACGACCAGCCTCCCCCGCCGCCGCCCCCGGGCTACGGCGCAGCACCCCAGCCCCCGTACGGCGGACAGCCGGCCGGCACCTCGCAGAAGGCCATCTGGTCGCTGGTGACCGGCATCCTCGGCCTGCTGTGCTGCAGCCCGCTCGGCATCGTCGCGATCCTGCTCAGCCGCTCGGCCAAGGAGGAGATCCGCTCCACCGGCAAGTCGGGTGACGGCCTGGCGACCGCCGGCCTGGTCACGGGCATCATCGCCTTGGTGCTCATGGTCGTGTCGATCATCCTGATCGCGACCGGAGCCTTCGAGTTCAACTTCGAGACCAGCTGACCGCTCGGCCTGTCAGGCCCCGCTCACGGGGCCAGCCAGGGGGCGGCCGGGGTGTTGCGCAGCAGCATGAACAGCCCGGCCGCTCCCAGCAGGGCCCAGCCGCCCACGACGACGAGGCGGCGCGGCAGGCGTCGGCTCCGGCCCCGCCAGCGGTCGAGCGTCCAGACCGCGAGGGCGAGCACCGCCAGCGGCATCAGCACCACGAGCAGCAGGTTGCTGCTCGCGGCGGAGGCGACCTCACCGTGGGTGAGGTCGTTGACGGCGCGCAGGCCACCGCAGCCCGGGCACCAGAACCCCATGGCCGCGCTGGGGCAGATGCCCCAGGAGCCGCCGACGTGCGGGTCGCGCAGATGCAGCGCGAGCGTGGCGAGCCCCAGCCCGCCGATCGTGACCAGCGGCGCCCGCACCCGGTCCCACCGGCTCGGGACCGGTGCCGGGGCGAGCAGGGCGCTCATCGGGGCAGGTACCTCAGTGGCCCTCGTGCAGACCCATCTTGGCCATCACGAGGAAGACGACGCCACCGGCGAGGGTGATCACGACGCCGGCCCAGAAGACCGGCATGCTGATCGGGTCGAAGATCAGGCCGACGCTGCCCACCACGAAGCCGATGAGGCCCACGACCACGGCGCTCCACGCGGCGGGGGTGTTGCCGTGGCTGTTGGACATGCGGGGCTCCTCTGTGGCACGGGTGGATCGGGTTCGTCGGTGCTGCTGGCGACAGTCTAGGGGGCTGTCCGGTCGGTCGGGTCGTGGCCCTCGTCCATGGCCTTCCACAGGTCCAGGGAGGTCTCCGGCTCCGTGGGCGCGGGTCGCTCCTCACCCGTGGGTGAGTCGTAGCGGCTGCCCATCTCCGGCCAGCCGGGCACCCGCCACACCGCGAGCCCCGCCGCGGCCGCGAGCACCACCCCGCCGGCCACGGCGGCGAGGTACCACCCCGTCACGCTCGCTCCCCCGGTCGCCCCGACCTGGGTCAACGCGTCCTCGACGGTGGCCCGCAGGTCGCCCAGGGCCGCCGCGGACGCGACGAGCAGCCCCAGGGACGCCAGCAGGGCCAGGACGGCCGCACAGCGTCGTACGACGCGGCGGGTGACGAGCAGGACGCCCCACGCGGCGAGGGCCACCAGCGCCAGGGACGTGACGAGCGGCATGGTCAGGGCATCGCCCTGGCCGGTGCCGGCGGTGACCATCACCGCGGCCTGGCCGTCGGCGTCGACCTCGACCGCGGCGCGGGTGCCCGCGACCGCGCACAACGTGCCGGCGGCCAGCGCGACCAGGGTCGTCAGGCCGAACCCGCGGGCTGTGGCGCGCCGCTGCTCAGCCACGCTCGAGGACCAGGTCGGCGTCGAAGCAGGTGCGGTCGCCGGTGTGGCACGCGCCGTCGACCTGGTCGACCTTCACCAGCAGGGTGTCGCCGTCGCAGTCGAGGCGCACCTCGACGACGCGCTGAGTGTGGCCGGAGGTCTCGCCCTTCACCCAGTACTCCTGGCGGCTGCGCGACCAGTACGTCGCTCGCCGGGTGCTCAGCGTGCGCGCGAGCGCCTGGTCGTCCATCCACCCCAGCATCAGCACCTCGCCGGTGTCGTGCTGCTGGACCACGGCCGGCACCAGTCCGTCGGTGGTGCGCTTGAGGCGGGCGGCCAGGGCCGGGTCGAGCTCCGGGACGGCGTTCATGCCCCCCATCATCCCCGGCGGATCCACCCGGACGTGCCACGGGGCACCGCGGCGGTCTTCCGCCGGGTGCCCCGTGGCCGGTGCTGCTGTGCTGACGGTCCGGTCAGCGGATGGTGAAGTTCAGCGTCTTCGACTTCTTCTTCACCAGGTCGTTGCCGAGGAAGGTGAGCTTCACCGAGTGGTAGCCCTTCTTCAGCCCCTTCACGACCAGCTTCTTCTTGCCGTTGTTGAGCGTCTTGAGGACGGTGAACGCCTTGCCCTCCTTCAGCTTCACCTGACCCGTCACCGGGTCCTGGCTGTCGGCGAAGACCCGGACCTTGACGACCAGCTTCTTGCCCTTGATCTTCTTGGAGGTCTGCAGCGTCGGCTTGACCGGGTCGGGCTCCTCCGCCTCCGGCTCCACCGGGCCCACGGCCGAGGTGCTCTTCACCAGGGTCACGAAGTCGTCCTTGGCGTAGGTCACGCGGGCCGTGATGAGCGCGTCCTCGTCGGCGGCCACCAGGCGGTAGGTCCGAGCGGTGGCGCCGGTGATGGCGGTGCCGTCACGGAACCACTGGACGGTGATGGTGGCGTCACCCGGGGTGACGCTGCCCGGGTTGAGGCTGAGCAGCTCCCCGACGGCGTCGGTGCCCGCGATGCTCGGACCACCGGTGACGGTGATCTCGCCCTGCGGCTCGTCGATCGGGCCCACACCGTCGGCCACCCACTGGTAGGTGAACACCGGCGTCACGGTCTCCGGCTCCCAGGTCCCCGGGTCGGCCGTCAGGGTCGCGCCCTCGAGGGTCTGCCCCGTGATCGTGGGCTTCGTCTTGTTCTCCAGCGGGCCACCGGCGACCGCAACGGTCTCCTCCGAGGTGGCCGTGCCCGAAGCAAGGCCGCTCTTGCTGGCCGTGACCCGCACCGACATCTTCTTGCCGCGCTGGTCCTTGGTCAGGACGAACGTCGACGACGTCGCCCCGGTGACGGCGGTGCCGTCGGCCAGCCACTGGTAGGCGAAGCCGGTCGGCTCGTTCGACCAGGTGCCGTCGGTGGTGGACAGGGTCTCCCCCACCTTCGCGGTGCCCGAGACGATCGGCTTGGTCTTGCTCACGACCTTGGTCGGGTCGTCACCGACCGCCGCGGTCGACGTCGAGGTGGCGCTGCCGGGGCTGTACGCCGTGCCCTTGGTCGCGGTCACGCGGACCGCGATCGACTTGCCGAGCTCAGCGTCGGTGAGGACCAGCTTGTTGTTCGTCGCACCCGTGATCGCCTGACCGTTGGCCAGCCACTGATAGGCGAAGGTGGGGCTCGGGTCGTTCCAGGTCCCGGGCTCCGCCGTCAGCGTCTTGCTCACCAGGACGTCGCCGCTGATCGTCGGCAGGACGGTGTTCTTCAGCGCCCCCTTGCCGACAGCCGGCGTCGCCGCGGAGAGGACGACCTGGTCGGGGTTGCTGCTGGTCTCGGTGACCCGGAACCGCAGCTCCATGCCCAACAGGTCGGGTCCGACCTGGAGGGTCTTGGCAGTCGCGCCGGCGACGACCTGGCCGTTGGCCAGCCACTGGTAGCTGAACGTGCCGCCCTCGCTCCAGACGCCGTCGGTGGCGGTGAGGGTCTCACCCACGATGGCCTTGCCCATCACCTGCGGATCCTGACGGTTCTCCGTGGTCGTGTCCGCACCTGTGCCGGGGAAGGCCGGGGTCGCGGCGACGCCCGTCCCCTTGCTCTCCAGCACCTTGGTGCCACCGTTGGCGCCGGCACGGGTAGCCGTCACGACGACCCGGTAGGCGTAGGCGGTGTAGCCGGTGTTGCAGCCCGGCGGGAAGATCATCGGGATGGTGCACGAGGTGCCGATGGTCAGCTCTCGACCGTCGATTCCGCCGACCGAGAAGCTGCCGGTCGTGTCTGCGCTGGCCGGCTGCCACGAGCCGGTGGCGGTCCTGAACTGCCAGTCGTAGTCGAAGTCGGTGTCGCTCGCCGACCAGAGTCCCGGCTCCGCGGTGAGGGTCTCGCCCTCGGCGGAGATGCCGGTGACGTACGGCGGCTGGACGTTCACCGGAGCGCCGACGTTGAGCCGGAAGTCGATGCCCGTCACGTCCTCACCACCGACGGTGACGTCGTCAGCGTCGTTGATGGCGCTCGTGGGCGTGCCGGAGGTGAAGTAGCCCTCGTCGTTCTGCCCCGCACCGGAGCCGGGGACGTCCACGGCCCCGCCTGCTCCCAGCGCGCCGACGCGGTAGGTGCGCGCGTAGACCGGCAGCGTGTACCCGCCGGCCGAGTTGGAGAGCTTCGCCGGGGTGACCGCGATCCACGGGCTCAGCTGGGGAGCCCCGTCGACGACGTTGGTCACATACCGGTACACGGCGGAGATGGCCTTATCGGGCACGGCGGAGCCGGTCAGGTTGGTGACGGTCCCACGGATCTCAGCGGTCGCCGGGAGGGCGTACTTCTGCTCCCCCAGCATCTGCTCGACGCCCAGGCTGACGGTCGGGGCCTGGTCGAGACCGACGAGGCCGGGCATGAAGCCCTGGCTGTTGTCAGCCAGCACCGTGCGGATCTTGTAGTCGCCAGGGGCGACGCTGAACGAGAACGCACCGGAGTCGAGGTTCCGACTCGCTGCCTGTCGCCACTCGGAGTGGCTGGCGCCGCCGGCCTGGCCGTTGTCGGTGTAGACGACGCGCTTCCAGAGCTCGACGATGCCGCTGCCCGTGAACTGCGAGCCACCGTCGCGGGTGAACGATCCCGCGAGCACCGAGGGCTCGGGCACCGAGATGTCGCGACCGGTGACGACCTGGTTCGTCGTGACCGCCACGTTGGAGGCGCCATCGGGACCGTAGACGTTCGGGAAGTACGTCGTCACGCGACCGTCGCGAGTGGCGCGCAGGCGGAAGGTGGTGGTGCCCGTCGCTTCGGGGGTCACGGTCATCACGAACACTCCGTCGGCACCCGTGGTGACGACGTCGGCCACGGACGAGGACACCCGACCCCAGGTCTTGGGGGTGGTGCCGGCGACGATCGCGTCCACCGTCACGCCAGCCAGCGGGAGGCCCTGGGCGTCCGTGACCTTTCCGGTCACGTACGTGCCACGAGCCAGCGCGACCGCACCCAGCGGCTCGGAGACGGCGTTCGCGGCCGAGTACTTGGTGGCGGAACCGGCCGACTTCACGGTCGGCCCGTTGGTGTCATCCAGTCGGTAGACGGTCAGGTACTCCGGGTAGCTGTACGAGACGATGTACTGCCGTCCGGCGACCGTGGGCGCCACCAGGGTGAACGAGCCGTTGGCGGCGGTCTTCACGCTCGCCGCGGCGGTCCACACGATGCCGCCGTTGGACTGGATGATCGGATAGAGCGCCTTGACCTCGACGTCCTTCAGCGCGGTCGAACCGTCGGTGACGGAGCCGGTGAAGGTGACACCGGAGTTGAGGGCGACAGAGACGTTGGCGGCCGCGCCGGCGTTCTTCGTCAACGTGATCGTCCGAGCAGTGTCCGGGTTGGTCGACCCGGCGCCGCCCCCGTTGAAGTAGAGGGTCTGGAAGGCGTCCGAGGAGTACTTCACGACGTAGGAATTGTCGAGCGCGCCCTCGATGGCGAAGCGCCCGTCATCACCGGTCGTCGCACTCAGGGGTGCAGTCGGCGAGGCCAGCGGCGGGTCGTAGGTGACGGTGCCGGTGCCGCCGTCGGCGTTGGCGCGCACGTGGAGGGAGACCGTCACGCCCTTGATCGGCACACCCGTCGACGTGGAGACGACACCGCTGATCTCGGAAGTGGTCGTCTTCACCAGAGTCGCATTGACCGCGTCGTTGGCGACACCCGGCTTCACCTCCACCAGGTCCGGGGTCCCGGAGGCGGTCTTCTCGTTGTAGAACTCCGTCTCGTACCCATCGCCAGAAGGCGACTCGAACTTGACCTGGTACTTGGCCGGAGAGACGTCCTCGAACTCGTACGTTCCGTTGGCGTCAGTCGTCTCGGGGTCGATCCCCGAGTCACCGCCGGTGGCAGTCAGCAGAGTCACCGTCGCGCCGGGAATCGCGGGAGTGCGCACCGAGTCGACTCGCGTCACCTTGCCGGAGATGGAACCGGGAGTCGCGGTGATGCTCCGATTGAAGGTGGTCGGGGTCCCCGCCGTCGCGAAGGTGATGAGCGAGGCCTCGTCCTTCTGGGCCGTGGTGGAGGCGTCCTTCACGAAGACCGTCTGGTAGCCGGACTTGCTGAAGCCGAGGATCAGGTTCGGCTGCTGGGCCACCGTGAGCGTGTAGCTGCCCTGCGCGTCGGTCACCACGCTCGACGGAGCGGTGGGCTGCGCCGTGTAGGTGCGCGGCGAATCCGTGGCCGCCTCGACCTTCACCGCGACGCCCTCGACGGGCACGGCAGGGTCACCGGTCGTGATCTTGCCGGTGATCGTGCGGCTCAGGAGGCGCGGGTTGGCCGAGGAGTCGTTGGCCCCCGAGGACACCGCCGTCGCGTCAGCCAGGGCCGTGACGACGGGCTGGTTCTCGCCGTCGTAGTAGGCAGCAGCGTCCACTCCCGAGGCGCCGGTGTACTGGATGAAGTAGTCCCCGCTGGCGACCCCGGTGAAGGAGTACGCGCCATTGGCGTCCGTCGTCTTCGAGGCTCCCTCCTGCTGGAAGGCACCGTTGCTCTCGGTGCCGAGCTTCACCACGACGCCCGACAGGGCCAAGCCGTCACGGTTCTTGACGATGCCCGAGATCGTGTTAGCGGCGTACGCCGGGGCACCCAGCCCGCCGACGAGGAGCCCTAGGACGGTCAGGAACAGCAGAGGGAGCGCACTGGTTCTTGTGCGGCGTCGGGACGAGCGGGAGAACAACATGGTCACCTCGAAGCGGCGGGGGGTGGGGAGCACGACAAGCACCGGGAGATCCCAGCGCCGCCTCAACGTGACGGGAGCGCGCAGCGTTACGGCTGGGGGCAAAGAAACTTGACAGTCCGGGCAAAGGGGCTCTTGTGGTCCAGACCACGCGCCTTTACCGACTTGACCTTTACTTCTGCACCATCTAGAGAACCCGCCCTCACTCCCCTGTCCGCCACCGATCCGCTCTAGGGTCGAGGAGTGAGCAGCTCGGACAGCGACGCACCCGACCCGCAGGCCCTCCTCACCCAGGTCCAGGACGGCTACACCTTCGACGGCCCGGCGCTCGAGCTCGGCGCCCTGATGAGCTCGGCCGACGCCGTGCACGCGGACGCGCCCGTACGCATCCCGCTGGGCATGCTCAACCGGCACGGCCTGGTGGCCGGCGCCACGGGCACCGGCAAGACCAAGACCCTCCAGCTGCTGGCCGAGCAGCTCTCGGACGCAGGCGTCCCGGTGTTCGCCGCCGACGTGAAGGGCGACCTCTCCGGCCTGCTCGCGCCCGGGGAGGCCTCGGCACGCGTGGACTCCCGGATGGAGTCCCTCGGGCAGGGGTGGGCGCCGACCGGCTACCCGGTCGAGCTCTACGCCCTGGGTGGTGAGGGAACCGGCGTACCCCTGCGGGCCTCGATCAGCTCCTTCGGCCCGCTCCTGCTGAGCAAGGTGCTGGGGCTGAACAAGACCCAGGAGTCCAGCCTCGGGCTGGTCTTCCACTACGCCGACAAGGCCGGCCTGCCACTCCTGGACCTCTCCGACCTCCAAGCACTGCTGCGTCACCTCACCTCCGACGAGGGCAAGGCCGAGCTCAAGGGCATCGGCGGCGTCTCTACCGCCACCGCCGGGGTCATCCTGCGCTCGCTCGTGACGCTGGAGACCCAGGGCGCCGACCGGTTCTTCGGCGAGCCGGAGTTCGAGCCGTCCGACCTGATGACCACGACCGACGACGGGCACGGCCTGATCTCGCTGCTGGAGCTCCCCCGCCTGCAGGACCGCCCGGCACTGTTCTCGACCTTCCTCATGTGGCTGCTGGCCGACCTGTTCAACTCCCTGCCCGAGGTCGGGGACCCCGATAAGCCGTCGCTGGTGTTCTTCTTCGACGAGGCGCACCTGCTCTTCGACGACGCCTCGGAGGCATTCCTCGACCAGGTCGCCCAGACCGTCCGGCTCATCCGCTCCAAGGGCGTCGGCATCTTCTTCGTCACCCAGTCCCCCACCGACGTGCCCGACGAGGTCCTCGCCCAGCTCGGCTCCCGCGTCCAGCACGCCCTGCGCGCCCACACACCCAAGGACGCCAAGGCGCTCAAGGCCGCGGTCAGCACCTACCCGCACTCCGGGTACGCCGACCTCGGCCGCGTCCTCACCTCGCTCGGCGTCGGCGAGGCCGTCGTGACCGTGATGGACGAGCGCGGGGCGCCGACGCCCGTGGCCTGGACCATGCTGCGCGCGCCGCAGTCGCGGATGGCCCCGGCGGACCCGGCTGCCATGGAGGCCCTGGTCGCAGCCAGCCCCCGCCAGGCGACCTACGGCACGCCGATCGACCGCGAGTCCGCGCGCGAGAAGCTCGCAGCCCGCCTCGAGTAGGCCGCAGAGAAGGAGGCCGCGCCGCCGGCCACTCCCGACCCGACCCCGGTGCCGCCGTCGCAGCGCAAGATCCCCGTGCCCCGGACCACCGTGCCGTCCGGGAGCGGAGGCGAGTCCACGCTGGAGAAGGTCGTCTCCTCGCCGGTGTTCAAGGACGCGGTCCGCACAGCCGCGCGCGAGATCGTGCGCGGGATGTTCCGCACCGGACGGCGCTGAGGACCGTCACTCGGCGGAGGATTCGGTGCACGGGATGCACCGGATCCTCGTGACCCTGCGCGGTCAGCGCACCGGGTGGCCGGCCTGGGCCAGCGACTCCTTGACCTCGGAGATCCGGCAGGTCCCGAAATGGAAGACCGTCGCCGCGAGCACCGCGTCGGCGCCGGCGTCGACGGCAGGCGCGAAGTGCTCGACCCTCCCCGCGCCGCCCGAGGCGATCACGGGGACGGTCACCTCGCGGCGTACGCGGGAGATCAGGTCGAGGTCGAAGCCGTCCTGGGTGCCGTCGGCGTCCATCGCATTGAGCAGGATCTCCCCCGCCCCCAGCGCGCAGGCGCGGGCCGCCCACTCCAGGGCGTCGATGCCGGCCGACTGACGGCCGCCGTGGGTGGTGACCTCGAAGCCCGAGTCCGTGCCGGCGGCCCGGCGTGCGTCGACGGACAGCACCAGCACCTGGTTGCCGAAGCGGTCGGCGATCTCCGCGATCAGCTCCGGACGACGGATCGCCGCGGTGTTGACCGCGACCTTGTCCGCGCCGGCACGCAGCAGCCGGTCGACGTCCTCGGTGGAGGACACTCCCCCGCCCACGGTGAGCGGGATGAAGACCTCCTCGGCACACCGCGACACGACCTGCATGGTCGTGGCGCGACCCTCGTGGGAGGCCGAGATGTCCAGGAACGTCAGCTCGTCGGCACCCTCGGCGTCGTAGGTGCGAGCCAGCTCGACCGGGTCACCGGCGTCGCGGAGGTCCTGGAAGTTGATGCCCTTGACCACCCGGCCGCCGTCGACGTCGAGGCACGGGATGACGCGGACGGCCAGGCTCACTGCGACGCTCCGGTCCCCTGGGTCAGCGCCAGCGCGTCCTCGAGGGTGAACCGGCCCTCGTAGAGCGCGGTGCCGGCGATGGCGCCCTCGACGCCCAGCGGGACCAGGTCCATCAGCGCGCGGATGTCGTCGAGGGTGGTCACCCCGCCCGACGCCACCACGGGTGCGTCGGTGGCGGCGCAGACGTCGCGCAAGAGCTGCAGGTTCGGGCCGGCGAGCATGCCGTCCTTGTTGACGTCGGTGACGACATAGCGGGCGCAACCCTCGGAGTCGAGGCGGGTCAGCACCTCGTAGAGATCGCCGCCGTCGCGGGTCCAGCCGCGGGCCGCCAGGGTGCGGCCGCGGACGTCGAGACCGATCGCGACCCGGTCGCCGTGCTCGGCGATGATCTTGGCGCACCACTCCGGCTGCTCGAGGGCCGCGGTGCCGATGTTGACGCGGGTGCAACCGGTGGCCAGAGCAGCCTCCAGGGACTCGTCGTCGCGGATGCCGCCGCTCATCTCCACCTTGATGTCGAGGGCCCCCACGATCTCGGCCTGGAGCTCACGGTTGGTGCCGCGGCCGAAGGCGGCGTCGAGGTCGACCAGGTGCAGCCACTCCGCTCCGGCGTCCTGCCAGCGACGGGCAGCGGCGACGGGGTCGCCGTAGACCCGCTCGGAGCCGGCCACGCCCTGGGCCAGCTGGACCGCGCGGCCCTCGGTGATGTCGACGGCGGGCAGCAGCTCGAGGTAGTCGCTCATGTCTTCTCTCGGTCGGTGTGCGTGCGGAGTTCGGGGAGGGACCCGGCGGATCAGGTACGCCGGAACAGCATCGTGTGGAGCACCGGCGCGCCCAGCGCGCCGACCGCCAGGGCCAGCAGCACGGCCGCGGGGCTCTCGGTGAAGGCCCAGGTGAGCACGACCGCCGCGAGCACCAGGGCCACGGTCGTCGCGGTCTGCCGACGACGTCGCTCGGCGAGGATGCCGGACTGCCGGTTGCGCGGCCCCCTCGAGGGCAGCCAGCCGGTCAGTGCCCGGCGTCGCGCGGCCCAGCGCTCACGACGGGCCACCTCCGCTGCTCGTCTCTCGGCCAGCAGCGCCGCCGCGGCCTCCCGCTCGGCCCGGCGTCGCGCACGCTCCTTGCTCACAGCGTGCGGACCCAGTTGCGCAGGAGGGCGGCGCCGGCGTCCCCCGACTTCTCCGGGTGGAACTGGGTGGCCCACAGCGGACCGTTCTCCACGGCGGCGACGAAGCGGTCGTCCCCGTGGGACGCCCAGGTCACCAGCGGGGCCGCGGTGCGGTCGTTGGTGACCAGCGTCCAGTCGCGCACGCCGTAGGAGTGCACGAAGTAGAACCGCTCCTGCTCGATGCCCTCGAACAGCTTCGTGCCCTCCGGTGCGGTCACGGTGTTCCAGCCCATGTGCGGGACGACCGGCGCCTGCAGACGCTCGACCAGCCCCGGCCACTCGTCGCAGCCCGCGGTCTCGACGCCGTGCTCGATGCCGCGCTCGAAGAGGATCTGCATCCCCACGCAGATGCCGAGCACCGGCCGGCCGCCGGCCAGCCGCCGACCGATGATCCGCTCGCCCTTGATGGCGCGCAGGCCCTCCATGCACGCGGCGTACGCCCCGACGCCGGGGACCAGGAGGCCGTCGGCCTCCAGGGCGGCGTCGAAGTCGGAGGTCAGCGTGACGTCGGCACCGGCACGCTCCACCGCTCGTACGGCGGAGCGGAGGTTGCCGGAGCCGTAGTCGAGGACGACGACCGACGGAGCGGTCACAGAGTGCCCTTCGTGGACGGCACGCCCGTCTCGCGCGGGTCGAGGGCGACCGCGTCACGGAAGGCACGCGCGAACGCCTTGAACTGCGTCTCCACGATGTGGTGCGGCTCGCGCCCGGCCAGCACGCGCACGTGGAGGGCGAGGTGGGCGTGGAAGGCGATGGACTCGAAGACGTGCTGGGTCAACGACCCGAGGTAGGACACCCCGGACCCACCGAGCTGGACGTACTGCTGCCCCTCGGGCTCACCGGTGTGCACGCAGTAGGGACGACCGGAGACGTCGACGACGGCCTGGACGAGCGCCTCGTCGAGCGGGACGGTGGCGTCGCCGAAGCGGCGCACGCCCTTCTTGTCCCCCAGCGCCTGGCGCAGCGCCTGGCCGAGGGCGATCGCGGTGTCCTCCACGGTGTGGTGGGCGTCGATGTGCACGTCGCCGTCGGTCTGGACCGTCAGGTCGACCAGCGCGTGCCGGGCGAACGCGGTGAGCATGTGGTCGTAGAAGCCCACGCCCGTGGAGATGTCGTGGCGCCCGGTCCCGTCGAGGTCGACCTCGACGAGCACCTTCGACTCGCTGGTCTGGCGCTCCACGCGTCCGGTGCGGCTCATCACTTGCTCCCACTCTCGTCCAGCACGGCGTCCAGGGCCTCCCTGAACGCGGTCATCTCCTCAGGCGTCCCGATCGACACCCGCAGCCAGCCCTCGGGGCCGACCTCGCGGACCAGGACACCCTGGTCCAGCAACCGCTGCCACACAGCATGCCGGTCCGGGAAGGTCCCGAACAACGCGAAGTTGGCGTCGGAGTCGGCGACGTCGAGGCCGCGACCCCGCAGCCAGGCCACGGTCTCGTCGCGCTCGTGACGCAGCTCGTCGACCTTGCCCAGCAGCTCCTCGTGGTGGCGCAGGGCCGCGAGCGCGACCGCCTGGCTCACTGCGGAGAGGTGGTAGGGCAGGCGCACGACGCGGATCGCGTCGCAGATGCGCGGGTCGGCGGCGAGGTAGCCCAGCCGCAGCCCCGCACCCGCGAACGCCTTGCTCATGGTGCGCGTGACCACGAGGTTGGGGTACGACGGCAGCAGCTCGATCGCGCTGGGCGTGCCGGTCCGGCGGAACTCGCCGTAGGCCTCGTCGACCACCAGCAGGCCGTCGTCGCCCAGCGCCTCGCACAGCACGCCGACGACCTCGGGCTCCAGCGCGGTGCCGGTCGGGTTGTTGGGGCTCGGCAGCAGCACCAGGCTCGGCCGCTCGGTGCGCACCAGCTCCAGCGCGGCGTCCACGTCGAGCGTGAAGTCCTCGGCGCGACGCCCGGCCACGAAGCGGCTGTGGGTGTCGCGGGCGTACTCCGGGTACATCGAGTACGTGGGCGCGAAGCTCACGACGGTCCGGCCCGGGCCCCCGAAGGCCTGCAGCAGCTGCAGCATCACCTCGTTGGAGCCGTTGGCGGCCCACACCTGCTCGGGGGTGATCGGGTCCTGCCCGTCGGCCACGTCGCGCGACAGGTAGTCCGCCAGTCCTTCGCGCAGCGCGACGTGCTCGCGGTCGGGGTAGCGGTTCAGCCCTCGAGCCGCCTCGGCCGCAGCCGCCGCGATGTCGGCGACGCACGCCTCGGAGGGTCCGTAGGGGTTCTCGTTGGTGTTGAGCTGCACCGGCGCCTGCTCCAGCGAGAGCTGGGGCGCGCCGTACGGCGCGAGGCCGCGCAGCTCCTCGCGGAGCGGCGGGAAGGTCATCCGGATCCCCTAGCGCTGAAACCGGATGCGGACCGACTGCCCGTGGCCGGGCAGGTCCTCGGCCTCGGCCAGCGTCACGACGTGGTCGGCGACCGCCTCGAGGCCCTCGCGGGAGTAGTCCACGACGTGCACCGACTTGGTGAACGCGCGCACCGACAACCCCGAGGAGTGGCAGGCGCAGCCGCCGGTGGGCAGCACGTGGTTGGACCCGGCGCAGTAGTCGCCCAGCGCGGTCGGGGCGTAGTCGCCGATGAAGATCGCTCCGGCGTTGCGGATGCGGGCGGCGACGGCCGCAGCGTCACGGGTCTGGATCTCCAGGTGCTCCGAGGCGTAGGCGTCGCACACCTCCACGCCCTGGTCGAGGTCGTCGACCAGCACGATGCCGGACTGAGCACCGCCCAGGGCGACCTTCACGCGCTCGACGTGGCCGGTGGTGGCGACCTGCTTCTCGAGCTCGGCCTCCACGTCGTCGGCCAGCGTCTCGGAGTCGGTGACCAGCACGGCCGCGGCCAGCGGGTCGTGCTCGGCCTCGGAGATCAGGTCGGCGGCGACGTACGCCGCATCGGCGGTCTCGTCGGCGAGGATCGCGACCTCGGTGGGACCGGCCTCGGAGTCGACGCCGACCAGGCCCTTGAGGAGGCGCTTGGCGGTCACGACCCAGATGTTGCCCGGCCCGGTCACGAGGTCGACCTTGGCGCAGGGGCCGGTGCCGTAGGCGAACATGGCGATCGCCTGCGCGCCGCCCACGGCGTAGACCTCCTCGACCCCGAGCAGGGCGCAGGCCGCGAGGATGGTGGGGTGCGGCAGGCCGCCGAACTCCTTCTGCGGCGGGCTCGCCAGCGCCAGCGACGGGACGCCGGCCACCTGCGCCGGCACGACGTTCATCAGCACGCTGGAGACCAGGGGCGCGAGGCCACCGGGGACGTAGAGCCCGACGCGACCGACCGGGACCTTGCGGTGCACGACACGCGCGCCCGGGCCGAGGTCGGTGACGACGTCCTGCTCGAGCTCGGCCTCGCTGGCCACCCGCAGGCGGCGGACGGACTCCTCCAGCCCGGCGCGGATGGCGGGGTCGAGCTCCTCCAGCGCGCGGGTCATCTCCTCGACCGGCACCCGGATGTCGCTCTGGGTGACGCCGTCGAACTTCTGCGACATCTCCAGGATCGCCTCGAGGCCGCGGGTGCGGACCTCCTCGCAGATCGCATGCGTCGCCGGGACCGCTGCTTCCACGTCGAAGTCCGCACGCGGCAGGGCCGTCCGGTAGTCGAACGGCTCACCCGGCGTGCGGCCCGTGGCGGCGCTGCGCAGGTCGATCCGGCGAATCATGGGGCCAAGTCTACGAGCGGGCGGTGGCGCGCCCGAACCCGCGATGCCCCGATGGACACACCACCCATCCCCTAGGGTCGAAGACGTGACCTCGACGCTCCCGATGTTCCCGCTGAACTCGGTGCTGTTCCCGGGCGTCACCGTCCCCCTGCGGGTCTTCGAGGACCGCTACCGCGCGATGGTCCACCACCTGCTGCGCATCGAGGACCCCGCCGAACGGCTCTTCGCCTCCGTCGGCATCCGCGAGGGATACGAGGTCGGCGAGCACGGCGCCCAGTCGCTCTACCGCGTGGGGGTGCGGCTTCAGCTGACCGAGGCCGAGCAGCACGACGACGGCACCTTCTCGATCCTGGCGGTGGGCCGCGACCGCATCTCCCTGGAGCGGCTCGACAGCTCCGGTCTCTTCCCCCTCGGCCATGTCGAGGAGCGCCCCGAGGCGGTGCCGGTCATGGACCCGATGCTCGAGGCCGTGATGGAGCGGGCCCGGTCCACGTTCACCGCCTACCGTGCCGCGCTGGCCGCGATCCGGGCGGACCCGCACGAGGGCTCGCTGCCGCAGGACCCGACGTACCTCTCCTGGACGCTGTCGGCCAGCGCTCCCCTGCCGATGCCGGAGCGGCAGGGGCTGCTGGAGTGCGACGACCCGATCTCGCGCCTGGAGATGGTGACCGACCTGCTGCGAGCCGAGCTGCGCGCGATGAACGTCATCCCCTCCCTGCCCGCCACCGAGGTGGCCCGCACCCGCTGGTCGCCGAACTGAGCCGCCAGGAACCGTGCGAGGAACGAGCACGGTTCCGTGGGCGGTGAAGGTCGAGCAAGCGTCGCGACCCGGTGAGACGAAGGAGAACCTGACACCCATGGCCAAGAAGACGAAGCAGACCGCCGGCACCCCGGCGACCGTCGCCCTGACCCGCGCAGGCGTGGAGTTCACGGTCCACCCCTACGATCACGACCCCCGAGCGGAGTCCTACGGCCTGGAGGCGGCCGAGGCGCTCGGGCTGGCGCCGGAGCAGGTGTTCAAGACCCTCTTCGCGAGCCTCGACGGGCGGTTGGTCGTCGGTGTGGTGCCGGTGACCGGCCAACTGGACCTCAAGGCCCTGGTCCGGGCGCTGGGCGGGAGCAAGGCGGTGATGGCCGACCCGGCGGCGGCCGAGCGGGCGACAGGGTACGTCGTCGGCGGGATCTCCCCGGTGGGCCAGAAGCGGCAGCACCCGACGGTGGTCGACGAGTCCGCGCTGACCCACGACCGGGTCTACGTCTCCGGTGGCCGCCGGGGCCTGGACCTGGGCCTCTCCCCCGCCGACCTCGTGCGGATCACCTCCGCCGTGACTGCCCGCATCGGTCGCTGAACGACCCTCACACCCCCGCGGGCCCCTGCCCGCCGAACCGGCGTATTGATACGCCGGCTCAGCGTGAGCGGGTCAGTCGGTGGAGATGCGCAGCAGACCGCGCAGGCTGCCGTCGTCCTCGATCCAGGACGAGGAGCCCAGGGCGGCCAGCGGCTCCAGGTTGTCGCGGACCTCGGCCATGTCGTCCCCCTCGTCGAGGGGCTCCTCGACTCCGGGCAGGTCGCCGAACCCGGCGGTGAACGCGTCCTCCAGGGCCTCCATGAAGCCGATGGCCACCTCGGCCACCACGTCGATGTCGGCGTAGGCGACGCTCACCAGGCCGTCGGTCTCCGGCACCACGTCACGGAAGCGATCGCTGTCGCCGAGGTCGCCGCCCTCGGCGACCTCGTCGCGCCACGAGGCACTGGGGCCCACCGCCACCACGTCGTCGCCGGCACTGACACCGAGCAGGTCCGCGCCCGGGGCCTGGAAGGGACCGAGGAACGGACCCACCGCGTCGGCGAGGTCCTGCACCGCCTGCTCCTCACCGTCCATCACCAGCGCGAGCGGGATGGAGCCCAGGTCGCCCCGGAAGAGGTCGTTCGCGTCGACGTCGCCGCCGACGGCCAGGGCGATCGCGTCTCCCGCAGCCTCCTCGACCTCGTCGAGCCCGAGCCCGACGGTCTCCTGGAGCGCGAGCTCGACGTCGCCGGGCTCGAGGCCGGCGGTGGGGTCGGACTCGATGAGGTCGGCCAGCCAGCCGGTCCAGCCCTCCCCCAGGCCGTAGGCGTAGACCAGCGAGGTGTCCTCGGGCAGGTCCTCGACCAGCGTCCCCGCGTCGCCGTCGAAGGCGTCCAGCAGCTCGGACTCGCCCATCGACCCGGCCAGCTCCAGCTCGAGCCCGCCGTCGTCGAAGCGCACCTGGGCGATGCCGCCCTCGAACTGCTCGGCGGCCTCGACCACCTCGGCGGGAGGCTCGGAGGGAGCGCCCAGGCTCGGGTCGAAGCCCATGACCGCCTCCCAGTTGTCCAGCAGCAGCGTCCCGGCCCCGGGTGCGGCGTACATCGTGAGCAGGCCGGCGTCGAGCTCGCCCGTCCAGCGCTGGAAGTCCTCGTCGTCGGCCAGCGTGCCCTCGTCCTCGACCAGCTCGCCGGCCCGACGGAGGTCCTCCTCGGTCTCGGCGACGAGCATCCAGCCGTCCTCCACGGAGTACGCCGTCGAGTCCTGCTCCCCGACGCACTCGGTGACCGCGGCGATGCCCTCCGTGGCCGCGTCCTCGTCGCGCACCTCGAGGGCGATCAGCGGCGAGGGAGTGTCCGTGGTCAGGGCGACGGCCGCCAGGCCGATCCGCTCCCCCAGCCACGGCTCGATGTCTTCGTCGTAGGAGAGGCCGTCGCAGCCGGACTCCGCGATGAGGAGGTCGGCCAGCTCCTCGCGCAGGTCGATCTCGCCCAGGTCGCCGTCGAGACCCAGCTCCTCGGCGATCAGGGGGAACTTCTCCAGGGTGCGCAGGGCCTCCAGCTTCTGGCTGCCGCTCGGGTCCAGGGTCAGCCCGACGTAGCCGACCGCGGACGCCGGCAGCGCCTCGGCGGCCTGTGCTCCCTCGTCGAGGAACCACCGGGCGCCGAAGGCAGCGCCACCGACGGCGGCGAGGCCGAGGCCGGCGAGCACCGGCACGAGCACCTTGCGGCGACGGCCCGGACGGTCACGGTCGAGCGGACGACCCCCGCCCTGCTCGAGAAGCTCCGGCTGCCCGCCGTCGTGCGGATCGGGGGTGTGGCTCATGGGGGACTACTCCCGGTGTCGCCCAGGGATGAGGAGGAAGACCGCGCACAGCGCCACGAGCGAGGCGAGCGGCCACACGAGCAGGGCCCCTGGAGATCCCAGCGCGAGGTGGTCGGGCAGCACGGTACCCCGCTCGGCGGTCAGCGCGAGGACCTGAGGGTCGGCCGGGCCGAGCCGGGTCCCGACCTGCCACATGAGGACGGCGGCCACCACCGAGCCGCCGGCCACCGTGCCGAGCACCAGCAGCTCGTCGCGCCGGGCGAGCAGCGCCATGAGGCCGCCGAGGACCAGCCCGGCGGCACCGCCGATGACCACGAACAGCCCGGTGCCGGAGAACTGGTTGCGCAGCCCCGCGGGGTCGTAGCGGAACTCCGAGTCCACGACGAACCACTCGCGGCGCACCACCAGCCCCTGGCTGGGCTGCCACAGGTGCTCCCACAGGACCCCCAGGCCGGCACCGGTGAGGGCGAAGAGTCCGAGCACGAGGGCGGCCCGCAGCCAGGCCCTCCGCGTCTCGGGGGACGCGGGCACGGAGGTCACCCGGATCGGGGCCGAGGAGTCGGTCAGCTGGTGAGACACCCGGGCCCCAGCAGCTGCTTGAGGTCCGCGAACAGCGCCGGCGTCGGGGTGACCCGCAGCCGGTCGTCGAGCCTCATGACGAGGGTCTGCTCACGCTTCATCAGCCGCAACCGTACTTCGGTCATCCCAGGATGGGTGGCGAGCACGTCGCGCAGCTGCTCCACGACGGGGCCGGTGCACCGGGTGGAGGGCAGCGAGATCACGACCGGCCCCGATGGCCCGTCGGTGATGTCGGGGACCGACACCTCCTGGCCGTGGATCTCCGGCTGGTCCTTGCTCTTGGACAACCGGCCCTTGACCGTGAGGATCGCGTCCTCGACGAGCAGGGTGCTGGCCAGCTGGTAGGAGCTGGGGAAGAGCAGCACGTCGATCGCGCCGTCGAGGTCCTCCAGCGTCACCATCGCCCAGGCGTCGCCGCGCTTGGTGATCTTGCGCTGCACCGAGGTGACCAGGCCGCTGATGCAGATCGGGGACCCGTCGGCCCGTGACTCGTCGAGCATCAGCTCGCCGATGGTGCAGTCGGTGCCCTGGGAGAGCACGTGCTCCAACCCGAGCAGCGGGTGGTCGGACACGTAGAGGCCGAGCATGTCCCGCTCGTGGCCGAGCAGGGTCATCTTGTCCCACTCGTCGATGTCGGGGATCGTCACGCTGACCCCGAAGGAGCCGGAGTCCTCCTCGTCGAGCCCCCCGAACAGCGAGTCCTGGCCGATCGCCTCGTTGCGCTTGATGTCGACGTACTGGTCGACGGCCGTCTCGTGGATCGCCACCAGCGCCTTGCGGCGGTGCTTCATCTCGTCGAAGGCACCCGCCTTGATCAGCGACTCCATCACCCGCTTGTTGCACACGTGCGCGGGCACCTTGGACAGGAAGTCGTTGAAGTCGGTGTAGCGGCCCTTCTCCTCGCGCGCGGAGACGATGCCGTCGACGACGTTGCCGCCGACGTTGCGCACCGCGGTGAGGCCGAAGCGGATGTCGGTGCCGACGGGGGTGAAGTTGGCCGCCGACTCGTTGACGTCGGGCGGCAGGACCTGGATCTTCATCCGCCGGCACTCGTTGAGGTAGATCGCCGACTTGTCCTTGTCGTCGCGCACCGAGGTGAGCAGCGCGGCCATGTACTCGGCCGGGTAGTTGGCCTTGAGGTAGGCGGTCCAGTAGGAGACCAGGCCGTACGCCGCGGAGTGGGCCTTGTTGAACGCGTAGTCGGAGAACGGCAGCAGGATGTCCCACAGCGTCTTGATCGCCGCGTCGGAGTAGCCGCGCTCCTTCATGCCGCCGGAGAAGCCCTCGAACTGCTTGTCCAGCTCGGCCTTCTTCTTCTTGCCCATGGCGCGACGCAGGATGTCTGCTTGTCCGAGGCTGTAGCCGGCGAGCTTCTGGGCGATCGCCATGACCTGCTCCTGGTAGACGATGAGACCGTAGGTCTCCCCCAGGACGTCCTCGAGCGGCTCGGCGAGCTCGGGGTGGATCGGCTCGACCGGCTCGCGGCCGGTCTTGCGGCGGGCGTACTTGTTGTGGGAGTCCGCACCCATCGGACCCGGTCGGTAGAGCGCGCCGACGGCGGAGATGTCCTCGAAGGTGTCGGGCCGCATCGAGCGCAGCAGCGCGCGCATCGGTCCGCCGTCGAGCTGGAAGACGCCGAGGGTGTCGCCGCGCTGCAGCAGCGCGTACGTCGCCGGGTCGGTGAGCGGGAGCTCCTCGAGGACGACGTCCTCGCCCCGGTTGGCCTTGATGTTCTTCACGGCGTCGTCCATCACCGTGAGGTTGCGCAGCCCGAGGAAGTCCATCTTGATCAGGCCGAGGCCCTCACAGGTGGGGTAGTCGAACTGGGTGATCATCGCGCCGTCGGCCGGCCGCTTCAGCAGCGGGATCACGTCGATCAGCGGCTCGCTGGACATGATGACGCCGGCGGCGTGCACGCCCCACTGCCGCTTGAGGCCCTCGATGCCGATCGCGGTGTCGACCACGCGCTTGACGTCGTTGTCGGCGTCGTAGAGCTGCCGGAACTCCCCACCCTCGCCGTAGCGCTTGTGCTGGGGGTCGAAGATCTCCTGCAGCGGGACGTCCTTGCCCATCACCGCGGCCGGCATCGCCTTGGTGATGCGGTCACCCATCGCGAAGGGGTAGCCGAGGATGCGCGAGGAGTCCTTGACGGCCTGCTTGGCCTTGATGGTGCCGTAGGTGACGATGTAGCTGACCCGGTCATCGCCGTACTTCTCGGTGACGTACTTGATGACCTCGCCGCGCCGGCGCTCGTCGAAGTCGATGTCGAAGTCGGGCATCGAGACACGGTCGGGGTTGAGGAAGCGCTCGAAGATCAGGCCGTGCTCGAGCGGGTCGAGGTCGGTGATCCGCAGGGCGTAGGCGACCATCGAGCCCGCACCCGAGCCTCGGCCCGGCCCCACGCGGATGCCGTGGTCCTTGGCCCAGTTGATGAAGTCGGCGACGACGAGGAAGTAGCCCGGGAAGCCCATCTGAGTGATGACGCCCAGCTCGTACTCGGCCTGCTTGCGGACCTTGTCGGGCACGCCGCCGGGGTAACGGTGCGAGAGACCTGTCTCGACCTCCTTGACCAGCCAGGAGTCCTCGTTCTCCCCCGGCGGGCAGGGGAAGCGCGGCATGTACTTGCCGACGGTCTCGGTGAACTGCACGTCGCAGCGCTCGGCGATGAGCAGCGTGTTGTCGCAGGCGGCCGGGAAGTCGCGCCACAGCTCGCGCATCTCGGCGGCGGACTTGATGTAGTAGCCGTCGCCGGAGAAGGCGAAGCGCTGGCCGGGGCCGTCACCGGCGGGGATGTCCATCGTCGAGCCGGAGTTGATGCACAGCAGGTGCTCC
This sequence comes from Nocardioides sp. REDSEA-S30_B4, assembly GCF_001627265.1. NCBI lineage: Bacteria > Bacillati > Actinomycetota > Actinomycetes > Propionibacteriales > Nocardioidaceae > Nocardioides > Nocardioides sp. REDSEA-S30_B4. Next base: position 23,896 of record NZ_LUPI01000012.1, read on the forward strand.
TGGCTGGCGGCGTCCTCGCGGTTGACGTAGTGGGAGTCGTTGGTGGCCAGCAGCGGGATCTTGAGGTCGTCGGCGAGGCGCAGCAGCCCGTCGCGGACCCGGCGCTCGATGTCGAGGCCGTGGTCCATCAGCTCGAGGAAGTAGTTGTCCCGGCCCAGGATGTCCTGGAAGTCGCCGGCCGCCTTGCGGGCGGCGTCGTAGTTGCCGTAGCGCAGGTGCACCTGCACCTCGCCCGAGGGGCAGCCGGTGGTGCCGATGATGCCCTTGGAGTGCTGGGCCAGCAGCTCGCGGTCCATGCGGGGGTGCTTGAAGAAGCCGTCGCGCCACGATCCGGTGGAGAGCCGGAAGAGGTTGTGCATCCCCTCGGTCGACTCGCTGAGCAGCGTCATGTGCGTGTAGGCACCGCGCGCCGAGACGTCGTCGGGGCCACCGTCGTAGAAGTTGACGCCCTTCTTCTCGAAGCGGCTGATGTTGGGGGTGAAGTAGGCCTCGATGCCGATGATCGGCTTGACCCCCGCGGCCTTGGCCTTGGAGTAGAACTCGTAGGCGCCGAACACGTTGCCGTGGTCGGTCATCGCCACCGCCGGCATGCCCAGGTCGGCGGCCCGCTGGGTGAGGTCGCCGAGGCGGGCGGCGCCGTCGAGCATGGAGTACTCGGTGTGGACGTGCAGGTGGACGAAGGAGTCCTTGGAGGCGGCGGGCCCTGACGGCATGGTCGCGCTGCATCCCTTCGGGGGTCGTCGAGTGGGCAGGAATGAGTCGGCCGAGCCGGAGCCCGACGCCGATCCCGGGGAAGGGGATCAGACTACGCGAGCCGACAGCCGGAGACTGCCAGGGCGCTCCGACAGTCCGGGCCGCGGGGCCGTCGTCGCCGTCCTGTCCGGTCTCAGTCGGCGGCGGCGTCGAGGGACTCCTCGACGACCACCCGCACGATCCGCTCCAGCCGGTCGATCCCGAGGGCCGGTGCCCGGGTCGCGAGGTGCTCGGCCACCGCGCGCTCGCGGGCCGGGTCACGGCGGGTGCTGCTCTTCAGCGGCTGGATGGCGCGGGTCAGCGCCGCCCGGCGGGCCAGCAGGTCGCCGAGCTGGGCGTCGACCTCGTCCACCAACCCGCGCAGGAACGCCACCGGGTCCTCCCCGGGCCAAGCCAGGCGCACGTCGGGCTCACCCTCCTCGTTGGCCGATCCGTCGGTGCGCTCGAGCTCGACCAGACCGTGACGGGCGTAGAACTCACGGGCCGGCCGGTTGCTCTCGAAGACCCACAGGCAGAAGCCTTCGGGCTGCCGGGCCGTCACCAGGTCCAGGAGCGCCGCGCCCACACCGGTGCCCTGGTGGGCGGGCTGGACGTAGAGGTCGTCGAGCCAGCCGGCGGTCGTGCGGGCGTAGCCCACCGGCACGCCCTCGACCTCAGCGACCCAGGTCTCGGCACCGGGCGCGTGGTCGGCCACGCGCTCACGCAGCCAGCGGCGTACGTCGTCGTCGGAGTGGACCGGGTCCGGCATCGGCGCCGCGCGGCGGGCCAGCAGGTGGATGAGCGCCAGGGCGTCGGCGTCGTCCTCGTCGGCCGGCCGCAGGACGAGCTCCGACTCCGCCACCGGAGCCGGCGCGGCCTCGTCAGTGGGCATCGCGGATGACCTCGAGCGCGGCGGCGAGGTCGTCGGGGTAGGTCGACTCGTACTCGACCTCGTCACCGGAGTCCGGGTGGGTGAAGCCCAGCTTCACCGCGTGCAGCCACTGCCGCTCCAACCCGACCCGACGGGCGAGGACCGGGTCGGCGCCGTAGGTGAGGTCGCCGACGCAGGGGTGCTTGAGCGCGCTCATGTGGACCCGGATCTGGTGGGTGCGTCCGGTCTCGAGGTGGATCTCCAGGAGACTGGCGAACCGGTGGGCCTCGAGGGTCTCGTAGTGGGTGACCGAGGCCCGACCGTCGGCCATCACCGCGAACTTGTAGTCGTGCTTGGGGTGCCGCCCGATCGGGGCGTCGACCGTGCCCTGCAGCGGGTCCGGGTGGCCCTGGACCAGCGCGTGGTAGGTCTTGTCCACGGTGCGGTGGCGGAAGGCGTTCTTGAGCACGGAATAGGCGTGCTCGGACTTGGCGATGACCATCACTCCGGACGTGCCCACGTCGAGGCGCTGGACGATGCCCTGCCGCTCGGACGCGCCGCTGGTGGCGATGCGGAAGCCGGCTCCGGCCAGGTGGCCGACGACGGTAGGGCCGCCCCAACCCGGAGATGGGTGCACGGCGACCCCCACGGGCTTGTCGATCACGACGATCGAGTCGTCGTCGTGGATGATCTTGATCCCCTCGACGATCTCGGGGACGACCTCGAGGGGGTCGACCAGGCTCGGGATCGTCACGTCGAGCATCGCGCCCGGCAGGACCCGGTCGCTCTTGCCGACGTCATGGCCGTCCAGACGCACCAGACCGCCCGCGATGAGGTCGGCCGCGCGGGTGCGCGAGACACCGAACATGCGGGCGATGGCGGCGTCGACGCGCTCGCCCGCGAGCCCGTCGGGCACGGAGAGCGTGCGCTGCTCGGAGGCCTGGGTCATGCGCTCTCCTCCTCGACGTCGCGGGTCCCGTCGAGGCGTACGCCGCGGAACGCCTGGAGCAGGATCACGCCGGCCGCCACGTTGATGCAGATGTCGGCGATGTTGAAGACCGGCCAGTTCGGCAGCATCAGGAAGTCGATGACGTGGCCGCGCATCGGACCCGGCTCGCGCAGGACGCGGTCGGTCAGGTTGCCGCTCACGCCCGCCAGCAGGAGCCCCAGCCCCACGGCCCACAGGACGCTGCGCACGCGCAGGCTGAGGTAGAGGACGACGCACACCGCGACCACCGCCAGGCAGCTGAGCACGACGGTGTACTCGGTGCCGGTGCTGAACGCCGCCCCCGGGTTGCGGGTGAGGTGCAGGACCAGGAGGTCGCCGACCAGCGGCACGTCCGGACGGCCGTCGAGGTGACGCACGGCGAGCACCTTGGTGAGGATGTCGACGGCGTACAGGGTGAGCGCGACGAGCGCGAGCACCCAGCGGGCCCGGACCGGGGACGTCATGGGGCGGAGGGGATCCTCCGGGGCTATCGCCGCTCCTCGCGCTGCTTGCATGTCATGCACAGTGTGGCACGGGGGAAGGCCATCAGACGAAGCTTGCCGATGGGCTGGCCGCACGACTCGCACACGCCGTAGGTGCCGTCCTCGATGCGCGCCAGCGCCCGATCGATCTGCGCGAGCTTCTCGCGCTCGCTGTTGAGCACGCTCATCTCGTGGTCGCGCTCGAACGTGGTGGCGCCGAGGTCGGCCTGGTCCTGCCCGGCCCCGTCACCGGAGTCACGCATGAGGCCCGACAGCTCGTCCTCCTGCTCGGCGACGATCTCCAGGCTGTGGGCGCGCTGCTCCTCGAGCTCGGCCATCACCTCGGCCAGCTCGGCAGGGGTCCAGGCGTCCTCGCCCTCCTTGACCACCAGGGTGTCGGCAGCGGCCTCGGGGGCAGGTGTCGGCTTCTTCACGGGAGCAGTCTTCTTGCTCGGGGCCTTCTTCGCAGGGGTTTCCGCGGGTGCTGCAGCCTTCTTTGCGGCCGCATCCTTCTTCGCGGGCGCTGCCTTCTTCGCGGGCGCGGCCCGACTCCCCTCGACAGGCCCGCCGGTGGCCGACAGGCTCGATCAGATGTTGGCCGGAGGCTAGTGGCTGCGGCCCCACCACTCAACGCGCCTCGCCGAAATGCCACGAGGCCGGCTCCTGGACGGAACCGGCCTCGTGGACGAGGTGAGGAGGACTCAGCCCTCCTCCTCCCCGAGGATCGAACGCAGCCGCTTGGGAGCGGGGGCGTCCTCGGAGGGCGCGTCGTCGGCGCTGCCCTCGAGGGCCTCGAGCTGCTGGGTGAAGTAGCTGCGCAGGCGGGAGCGGTACTCGCGCTCGAAGGAGCGCAGGCGGTCCACCTCGGCGGCCAGCTTGTCGCGCTCGCGCTCGAGGTCGCCGAACATCTGCTGACGGCGCTCGGCGGTCTCGGAGTCGAGCATCTGCGCACGGGTGCGGGCGTCGGCCTCCATGCGGTCGGCCTTGGTCTTGGACTCGCTCTCGAGCCGCTCGGCCTTGGTGCGGGCCTCGCCGATGATCTTGTCGGCCTGGTCCTTGGCGTCCTCGACGAGCTCGTCGGCGTTGCGCGTGGCGATCTCGAGCAGTCGCGCGGCGGCGTTGGACGCCTCCGGCACGGTCTCGACCCGGATCGTCTCCACGGGGCTGGAGGCAGCGACGACGGGCTCCGGCTCGGGTGCCTTGGCCGGCTCCGGGGTCTTGGCCGGCTCGGGCTCGGCCACCGGGGCGGGCGGCGTGAACGCCTCGGTCGGCGCTCCTCCGGCCTGCACCTGGGAGAGCTGGACGCGCAGGTCGTCGTTCTCCTTCGTGAGGCGGGCCAGCTCGGCCTCCACCTCGTCGAGGAACTGGTCGACCTCCCCCATGTCGTAGCCCTCACGGAGGCGGACGGGCGTGAAGCGCTTGTTGCTCACGTCCTCGGGCGTCAGCGGCATGACCTCACCCATTCGTTGTCGTCTGCAGCGGTGGTCTGGTCGACCACCACACCTGTCGGTCGAACAATAGCGTCCCTGGTGGGACTGGTGGGACTCACGGGTCCCGGGCGGCGCGGCGAGGGTCTCAGGACAGCAGCAGGCTGTCGTTGACGTTGAGCAGGACCCACGCGATGACCAGCACGAGCAGGAAGCTCAGGTCGAGCGCGAAGTTGCCCAGCCGCAACGGCGGAATCACCTTGCGCAGCGCCTTGATGGGCGGGTCGGTCACCGAGTAGACGACCTCCAGCACCACCAGCAGCGGCCCGGTCGGCTGCCACTGACGGGCGAAGACCATCACCCAGTCGACGATGAAGCGGACCCACATCAACGCGATGAACACGAAGAGGACCACGTGGATGATCGAACCGGCGACGTACACGTCGGTGAAACTCTCCTCGTCAACGCCCGCGAGGGCGCTCAGCTCTGGTTGAAGAAGCCACCCTCGACGATGCGCTCCTTGTCCTCGGCCGCGACCGAGACGTTGTGCGGCGAGAGCAGGAACACCTTGTTGGTGACACGCTCGATGGTGCCACGGGTGGCAAACACCAGGCCCGCGGCGAAGTCGACCAGGCGCTTGGCGTCGGAGTCGTCCATCTCGGTGAGGTTCATGATCACCGGGATGCCCTCGCGGAAGTGCTCACCGACGGTGCGCGCCTCGTTGTAGGTGCTCGGGTGCAGGGTCGTGATGCGGGACAGCTCAGCCACCACCGGGGTCGGGGCCGCCGTCGGGCGACGGCGCTCGGAGAGGTCGGAGACGGGCGCCGGACGGGCGGCCCGCGGGGAGGCGACGGGTCGGGTCTCGACGGTCTCGTCGTGGCCGTCGTACTCGTCGTACCGGCCGGTGTCCTCGACGAGACCGAGGTACTCGCCGATCCTGCGCATCGCGCCGCTCATGAGTCGTGTCCTCCGGGATCGAGCGCCCCGGTGACGGGACGCTGGTTGTAGTGAACGCTAACGGTCGAGCGGCCTGGAACCGAGGATTGCCGAGCCGACACGCACGTGTGTCGCACCGACGGCGATCGCGGGCTCCAGGTCCCCGCTCATGCCCGCGGACAGGACGTCCGCGGAGGGGTGGTGGTCGAGGAAGGTCGAGCGGACCCCGGCCAGGCGGTCGAAGGCCGCGGACGGCTCCTCCCCCAGCGGCGCGACGGCCATCAGGCCCCGCAGCCGCAGGTGCTCGGCGGCCACCACGGCATCGGCCAGCGCCGCGAGGTCGGCGGGGTCCGCGCCCGCCCGGTGCTCGGCCCCGGGAGGGTCGAGGGAGACCTGGAGCAGGACGTCGACCGGACGCCCGCGCTCCTGCGCGCCCCGGTCGAGCCGCCCCACGAGCTTGGTGCGGTCCAGGGACTCCACGACGTGGGCGTAGCGGGCCACGGCGCCGGCCTTGTTGGACTGCAGCCCGCCGATGTAGTGCCAGCGCAGGTCGAGGTCGGCGCACTCGGCGGCCTTGGCCTCGGCCTCCTGGTGGCGGTTCTCGCCGACGTCGGTGACGCCGAGGTCGGCGAGCAGCCGCACGTCTGAGGCGGGGAAGAACTTGGTGACAGCGACGAGGGTGACCTCACTCGTGTCGCGGCCGGCCTCGGCGCACGCCCGCTCGATCCGTCCGCGGACCTGCGCGAGACCGTCTGCGAGCTCCTCGCGGCGGCTCATGGCGCACCTCCCGAGGTCCACACCAGGCCGGCGAAGCGCCCGGCCCGGTCACCGTCGCGACGGTAGGAGTGCAACGTCTCCTCCTCCAGCGTGCAGCGCGCGACCTCGTGGACCGTCACTCCGTGGGCCTCGAGCTGGGCACGGACGCCGGCACCGAGGTCGAGACCGGGCGTGCCGCGGCGCGTCTCGGCGTACGTCGTGGGGACCAGCGCGGCGACCTCGGCCCGCATGTCCTCGGGGACCTCGTAGCAGGCGCCGCACACGTGCGGGCCGACCCAGGCCTCGAGGTCACCGGCCCCCAGGTCGCGCATCGTCGCCACGGTCCTGCCCACGATGTCGAGGGCCACCCCCTTGCGACCGGCGTGCACCGCGCCGAGCACGCCGGTGCGCGGGTCGGCCAGCACGACCGGGACGCAGTCGGCGACCCGCACCATCAGGCCGAGCCCGGGCGTGGAGGTGACCAGCGCGTCGGCGGTCGGAACCTGACCGGTGGGCTCGGGGCCCGGGTGGTCCACGACGAGCACGGTGTCGCCGTGGACCTGGTTCATCCGCGCGAACCGCACCCCGCAGGCCGCCTCGAGCTCGGGGAGGCTGTCCTCGAACGCCGGGCGCAGGCCCTGGAGGTCGAGGGTGGAGTCGGTGAAGGCGACGTCCACACGGACGTCGCCCTCCCGGTGGTCGCGGTGGGAGAACACCCCTACTTCAAGAAGTCCGGGACGTCGAGGTCGTCGTCGTCGAACTCGACCTGGCGCGGGGCCGGGCGGGGCGACGGCGTCGCGGGGCGAGCCGACTGCTGCCCGCCGGGCTGACCGCTGGACTGGGACGGCTGGGACGGCTGGGCGGGGCTCGAGGTCGCCTGCGGCGCCTCGTCGGTACGCCGCTGGGCGACCGCGGCGGCGACGGCCGCCCGGGTCTCCTCCTGCGTCTGCTGCGGCTTGGGCTCGCGGCGCAGCACGGTGCCCTCGTCGCGACGCTTGGGGGTGCCGCCGTCGAAGCCGGCGGCGATCACGGTGACCCGGACCTCGTCGCCGAGGGCGTCGTCGATCGTGGCGCCGAAGATGATGTTGGCCTCGGGGTGGACCGCCTGGGCGACCAGGGCCGCCGCCTCGTTGATCTCGAACAGGCCGAGGTCGGAGCCACCGGCGATCGAGAGCAGCACGCCGTGGGCGCCGTCGATGCTCGCCTCGAGCAGCGGCGAGGACACGGCCATTTCCGCAGCGGCGACCGAGCGGTCCTCGCCACGGGCCGAGCAGATGCCCATCAGCGCCGAGCCGGCGTTGGCCATGACCGACTTCACGTCGGCGAAGTCGAGGTTGATCAGGCCCGGGGTGGTGATCAGGTCGGTGATGCCCGAGACACCCTGCAGCAGCACCTGGTCGGCCTGCTTGAAGGCGTCGAGGACCGACACGTTGCGGTCGGAGATCGACAGCAGGCGGTCGTTGGGGATCACGATGAGGGTGTCGACCTCGTCGCGCAGCGCCGCGATGCCCTCCTCCGCGGAGTTGGCACGGCGGCGGCCCTCGAAGGCGAAGGGGCGGGTGACGACACCGATGGTCAGGGCGCCCAGCGAGCGGGCGATGCGCGCGACGACGGGCGCGCCGCCGGTGCCGGTGCCGCCGCCCTCGCCGGCGGTGACGAAGACCATGTCGGCCCCCTTGAGGACCTCCTCGATCTCGTCGGCGTGGTCCTCGGCGGCCTTGCCGCCGACCTCGGGGTTGGCGCCCGCGCCGAGGCCGCGGGTGAGCTCGCGACCGATGTCGAGCTTCACGTCGGCGTCGCTCATGAGCAGCGCCTGCGCGTCGGTGTTGATGGCGATGAACTCCACGCCCTTCAGACCGACCTCGATCATCCGGTTGACGGCGTTCACACCACCACCACCGATACCGACGACCTTGATGATGGCCAGGTAGTTCTGTGCTGCCACGGCTCTCGCCTCTCGAATCCGAACGTTGGGTGGGTGCTGGTCTGGGTGCCAGGGGGCTGGCTCGCCGGGGACGTCCGCTGCAGTCGCCCTCGGCCTCGTACGCCGGTCTCAACTCTGACCCTCAGGCTGAGGGTTATAGTTATGTCAACCTCGTCGTGCCCATGACAGTAGGAGTCGTGGGCCACGGATCCGCGCAGACACGCCCGGACACGCCGCCCGGAGATTTCGGTCGAACCGGCGTATCAACACGCCGGCTCGGCACCCCTCCCCCGCGGACGCGGGCTGGCGGGCTGGCTACTGGCGCGTGGTGGGGTTGCTCGGGACCGAGACGTCGTAGACCGACGCCTCCTGGCCGAGCAGGACCTCGAGGACCTCGGCTTTCTGGGCGGAGTCCTCGGCGCTCCCCCACACCACCGTCCGCCCGTCACGCAGCGCGAGCTCGATCTGGTCGACGGTGGCGACCGAGACGTGGTCGACCCGCGGGGCGAGGTCGTCGGGCAGCGCCGAGACCACGGCCGCCGCCTCGCGCAGGCTCTCGCTGGTCGCCCCTGAGGAGGTCTGCACACGGGGCAGGTCGGCCGGGGGTGCCTTGAAGTCGCGGAAGACCACGCCGTCCTCGTCCAGCCCGCGCAGGGTGGTGCCGATCTGCACCACCGCGACCGCCTGCCGCTCCACGACGGTGATCTCCACGGTGTGCGGCCACCCGCGCACCACGTCGACCTCCTTGACGATCGCCAACGACTGGACCCGCGTCGAGATGGCTCCCAGGTCGACGCGCGCCAGCGGCTCGTCGAGGGGCACCGCCGCCACCCGCTCGACCTCGCTGACCGAGAGCTGGTCGGCGCCGGTCACGGTGACCTGCTCTGCGCGCAGCCAGGCGGAGAACCACACGGCGTACGTCGCCAGCCCGAGCAGGCCGAGCACCAGCAGCGCGGCCAGGGCGCGGCGCCAGGACAGCCAGCGGCGCGCCCAGCGCCGCCGGGTGAACGCCCGGCGGGTGCGGTCCTGGCTCACGGGCGGGTCCGGGCCAGCAGGTCGAGCACCTGCGGTCCGACCTCGGTGATGCTGCCGGCGCCGAGGGTCAGCACGACGTCACCGGGGCGCGCCCGCGAGACGAGCTCGGCGGGCACGTCGGCCTGGTCGGGGACGAAGGCCACGCGCTCGGGCGGCAGGGGGACGGCGCCGGCGACCAGCGCACCGGTCACCTCGGGGTCGGGGTCCTCGCGGGCGAGGTAGACGTCGAGGACGACCACCTCGTCGGCGGCGCCGAGCGCCTCGCCCATCGCGCGGCCGAAGAGCCGGGTGCGCGAGACCAGGTGCGGCTGGTAGGCCACGACCACGCGTCCCTCCCCCGCCAGCGACCGCGCGGCCTCCAGGTCGCCGGCGATCTCGATCGGCTGGTGCGCGTAGGAGTCATAGACGCAGACGCCGTCGACCTCGCCCTTGAGCTCCATGCGACGGCCGGTGCCGGTGAAGGACTCCAGGCCGGCGCGCAGGCCCTCGAAGGGCTGGTCCAGCCTCAGTCCGGCGGCCAGCGCCGCCAGCGCGTCGAGGACGTAGTGGCGGCCCGGGATGCGCAGAGTCACGCGGCCCAGCTCCACGCCACGGTCGACGACGGTGAAGGCGGAGGTGCCGCCCTCCAGGACCACGTCGACCGCGCGGACCTCGGCGTCCTCGGACTCCCCCACCGCGACGAAGCGCAGGTCGCGGGCCTCGGCCACGGCCCGCAGCGCGGCCGCCCCCGGGTCGTCGACGCAGGCGACGAGGAAGCCGTGACCGTCGATGCGGCCGACGAACTCGGTGAACGCGGCGCGGTAGGCCTCCTCGGTGCCCCACTGGTCGAGGTGGTCGGCGGCCACGTTGGTGACGATCGCCGCGAACGGGGAGTAGACGAGGAACGCCCCGTCGCTCTCGTCGGCCTCGGCCACGAAGAGCGACCCCGCACCGGCGTCGGCGTTGCGGCCGGTGGTGGAGAGCAGGCCGCCCACGGCGTACGTCGGCTGTGCGTCGCAGGCGAGCAGCGCGCAGGTGAGCAGGGAGGTCGTCGTGGTCTTGCCGTGCGTGCCGGCGACGGCGACCACCCGGCGGCCGGCCATCGTGGCGGCCAGGCCGGCCGAGCGCGGCAGCAGCCGCAGCCCGCGCCGGCGGGCCTCGGCAACCTCGGGGTTGTCCTCGCGGGCCGCCGTGGTGACCACGACCGAGTCGCCGGCCCCGAGGTCGCCGAGGTGCTCGGCGGCGTAGCCGCGGTGGATCGTCACGCCGAGCTCGCGCAGGCTGGGAAGGAAGGGGGTGTCCGCGTCGTCGGACCCGGTGACCTCCACGCCGGTGGCCGCCATGATCCGCGCGATCGCGGACAGGCCCGCGCCGCCGATGCCGACGAAGTGGACCCGGCCGAGGTCGTCGGCGGGGAGGATCTCGTCGGGGACGGGGAGCCTCATGCCGAGCGCCCCGCAGCCTCGAGGACGATGCGGGCCAGGGCCTCGTCGGCGTCGCGCGGCACGAGCGAGGCGGCCGCCGCGCTCATCGCCGAGAGCCGGGACGGGTCGGTGAGCAGCGGGACGGCGTGCTCGACGACCCAGGCGGTGGTGAGCTCGGCGTCCTCGACCAGCAGCGCCCCGCCGGCCTCGACGACCGGCACGGCGTTGAGCCGCTGCTCGCCGTTGCCGATCGGCAGCGGCACGAAGACCGCGGGCAGGCCGGTGGCGGCCGCCTCGACCACCGAGTTGGCACCCGAGCGGCAGACGGTGAGGTCGGCCGCGGCGAGCGCGAGGTCCATCCGGTCGCAGAAGTCGAGCACGACGTAGGGGACGTCGGTGGGCACCGGCTCGGCTCCCCCGTGCTTGCCCTGCACGTGGAGCACCTGGACACCCGCCTCGGCCAACGCCGTCGCCGCACCCGAGACCGAGCGGTTGAGGCTCTGGGCGCCCTGCGACCCGCCGGTGACCATGAGTGTGGGCCGGTCGGGGTCGAGCCCGAAGAACGCGCGCGCCTCGGCACGCACGGCCGCGCGGTCGAGCGTGGAGATCATCCGACGGATGGGCAGGCCGACGTACTCGCCTCCCCGGAGCGGGGTGTCGGGGAAGCTGGTGCAGACCCTGGTCGCCACGCGGGCGCCGACCTTGTTGCCGATGCCGGGCAGCGCGTTCTGCTCGTGCACCACGATCGGCAGCCGGCGCCGTCGGGCGGCGAGGTAGGCGGGCACCGAGACGTAGCCGCCGTAGCCGACGACGACGTCCGGACGGACGCGGTCCAGGACGTCGTACGTCGCCCGGACCGCGGCGCGGAGCCGACCGGGGACCTTGAGCAGGTCGGCGCCGGGGCGCCGGGGCAGGGGCACCGGGGGCACCAGCTCGAGGGGGTAGCCGGCGGCCGGGACCACGGTGTTCTCCAGGCCGCGGGGCGTGCCGAGGCAGGTGATCTCCGCCGCGGGCTCCAGCCGGCGCAGGGCGTCGGCGGTCGCGAGCAGGGGCGAGGTGTGGCCGGCGGTGCCGCCGCCGGCGAGGAGGATGCGCATCGGGGCCGACTCTAGGGATCGCGGGGGCGGGTCAGGAGACCCGACCCGCCGAGACTCCGGTCGAGCGTGACCGACGACGCGCGGCCAGGGCGCGCGCCGCCTCGGGCTCGCGCCGGGCGAAGCCGATCAGCAGCCCCAGGGCCGCCAGGGACGGCAGCAGCGAGGAGCCGCCGTAGGAGACCAGCGGCAGCGGCACCCCGATGACGGGCAGGAGCGCGAGCACCATGCCGACGTTGATCATCATCTGGCCCAGCAGCCACACCACGATGCCGAAGGTCGCGTAGCGCACGAACGGGTTCTCGGTGCAGCGGGCGACCCGGAGCGCGGCGAAGGCGATGGTCAGGAACAACCCCACCACCAGCAGGGTGCCGACGAGCCCGAGCTCCTCGCCGAGCACGGCGAAGATGAAGTCGGTGTGGGCCTCCGGGAGGTCGCCCCACTTCTGCTGCGAGGCGCCGATGCCCTGGCCGAACCAGCCTCCGCTGGAGAGGGCGTAGAGGCCGTGGGCGGGCTGCCAGCCGGTGTCGTGGAAGTCGGCGAAGGGGTCCATGAAGGTGGTCAGGCGCGCCCAGCGCTCGCCGTCGGTGACCGCGAAGCCGGCGGCGATGGTTCCGACGACGGCGAAGATGAGCACGAAGAAGCGCATCGGGGCGCCGACCACCCAGAGCATGCCCATGAGGATCGCGCCGAAGACCAGGGCGGTGCCGAGGTCGCGCCCGGCCACGACCAGACCGGTCGCCAGGAACATCCCGGGGACCACGGGCACCACAAGCTGGTGCAGGTTGCCGAGCCGGCGCTCCTTGTTGGCGTAGACGGTGGCCGCCCACAGGATCAGCGCCAGCTTGGCCACCTCGGAGGGCTGCATCTGCAGCGGGCCGACCCCGAGCCAGTTGCGGTTGCCGTTGATCTCGCGGCCCAGGAAGATCGTGAGGAACAGCAGCACCAGCGACAGGACGTAGACCCACACCGAGATGAAGCCCAGCGGCAGGCGTGAGGCCACGAAGGCGGCCGGGAGCCCGATGAGCAGCCACATCAGCTGGCGGCGCACGACCGCGTAGGAGTCGCCGTCGTTGAAGCGGTAGGAGTAGACGCTGGAGGCGCTCAGCACCATGATCAGGCCGATGGTCAGCAGCAGCGCGGACGCACCCAGCAGCAGGTAGTACGACGTCAGGGGCTTGTCGAGCGCCTCGCGCAGCGAGACCAGCCACGCGAACCGGCCGCCGGCGCCCTCACCGTCCCGCTCGCCGCGCAGCTCGCCGGGAGTCATCAGCCGGGTCTCGTCGGCGGTGGTGCTCACCTGGCGCTCCTGCTCCTCGTGCGGGTCGTGCGTCAGCCTCCGAGGTGGGCCCGGACGGCCGCGGCGAACGCGTCACCGCGGGCGCCGTAGTTGGCGAACTGGTCCATCGAGGCGCACCCCGGGGCCAGCAGCACCGTGTCGCCCGGCTGGGCGAGCGACGCTGCGGCCTCGACGACGCGACCCATCGGACCGTCTCCACCATCAGTCACACCAGTCTCATCGCTCCCGACCCGGATGACCGGCACATCGGGCGCGTGTCGGGCCAGTGCCTCGGCGACGACGTCGGCGTCGCGGCCCAGTAGCACCGCCCCGCGAAGCCGGTCGCGCACCGAGGCGACCAGGTCCTCGAAGCGCGCGCCCTTCGCCAGGCCTCCCGCCACCCACACGACAGGGTCGTAGGCACGCAGGGAGGAGAGCGCGGCGTGCGGATTGGTGGCCTTGGAGTCGTCGACCCAGGTGATGCCGTCCTGCTCGGCGACGACCGCGATGCGGTGCCCGTCGAGGGAGAAGCCGCGCAGCCCGTCGCGCACCGCCTGCTGCGAGACGCCGTGGGCGCGTGCGAGGGCCGCGGCGGCCAGCGCGTTGAACACCACGTGCGGAGCCGGGCTGGGCAGGTCGTCGACCGTGCACAGCTCGGCGGCGCTGGTGGAACGCTCCTCGATGAAGGCGCGGTCCACGAGCAGGCCCTCGACGACCCCGAGCATCCCGGGCTGGGGCATCCCGAGGGTGATGCCGATGGCCCGGGCTCCCTCGACCACGTCGGCGTCGCGGACGAGCTGCTCGGTGGTCGGGTCGGCGACGTTGTAGACGCAGGCCCGCTGCACCCGCTCGAAGACACGGCCCTTGTCGGCGGCGTACTCGGTCATCGAGGGGTACCAGTCGAGGTGGTCCTCGGCGACGTTGAGCACCGCGGCGGACTCGGCGCTCATCGAGTCGGTGTAGTGCAGCTGGAAGCTGGAGAGCTCCACGGCGAGCACGTCGTGAGGCACGGGGTCCATGACGGCCTCGACCAGGGGCAGCCCGACGTTGCCGGCGGCGACGCTGCGCAGGCCGGCCTGTCGGAGGATCGCGTCGAGCATCTGGACCGTCGTGGTCTTGCCGTTGGTGCCGGTGACCGCCAGCCACGGGGTGTCGTGGTCGGGGTGGCGCAGCCGCCAGGCCAGCTCCACCTCGCCCCACACCGGGATGCCGCGGTCACGGGCCTCCACCAGCAGCGGGCTGTCGGGCCGCCAGCCGGGCGAGGTGATGACGACGTCGACGTGGTCGAGGTCGGTGGGCAGGGCGGCAGTCGTGCCGGGCCCGAGGCGTACGTCGGCCCCGAGGACGCCGAGCAGCTCGGCCTGCTCCTCCTTGCCGGCGGCGTTCTCGTCCAGCGCGGTGACCGAGGCCCCGAGGTGGGTGAGGTTGTCCGCGGCGGCGAACCCGGAGACGCCGAAGCCGGCGACGACGGCCCGCACACCCTCCCAGGAGTCGGTCTGCCCGAGGGCCTGGAGGTCGTGGCGGGGACGGTCGGCGCTCACGTGCCCGCGACCCACTCGGCGTAGAAGATCCCGAGGCCACCGGCGACGCACAGGCCGGCGAGGATCCAGAACCGGATCACCACGGTGACCTCCTCCCAGATCATCTCGAAGTGGTGGTGGATGGGCGCGATGCGGAAGAGCCGCCTGCCGGTGCCGGTGAGGCGCCGGGTGGCCTTGAACCAGGTGACCTGCAGCATCACCGAGACCGTCTCCATGACGAAGACGCCGCCGAGCACGATGAGCAGCAGCTCGGTGCGGGTGAGGATCGCCAGGCCGGCGAGCGCCGCGCCGAGGGCCAGCGAGCCGGTGTCGCCCATGAAGATCTGTGCGGGCGCGGCGTTCCACCACAGGAAGCCGAAGCAGGCGCCGGTGATGGCCGCGGCGATCACCGCCAGGTCGAGCGGGTCGCGCACCTCGTAGCACTTGCCGTAGGTGATGTCCTCCAGGCGGCACCACTGGTTGTTCTGCCAGATGTTGACGATGGTGTAGGCACCGAAGACCATCACGCTGCACCCGGTGAGCAGCCCGTCGGCGCCGTCGGTGAGGTTGGTGGCGTTGCTCGTGGCGATGACCATCAGCAGGATCAGCGCCACCACGACCACCGCAGGCAGGACGAAGCTGTCGAAGTCGCGGATGAAGGACAGCGAGAACGACGCCGGACGCTGCCCGCGGTCGTCCTCGAGCAGCGGGCTGAGCGCCAGGATGCCGAAGGCGAGACCGACCACGGTCTGGCCCACGATCTTGGCCTTGCTGCGCAGGCCCAGGCTGCGCTGCTTGTAGATCTTGATGAAGTCGTCGAGGAAGCCCACCAGGCCGGTGCCGACGAAGAGCAGGAGCAGCAGCAGCGCGGAGGCGCTGGGCGTGCTGACGGTGATGATCTTCGCCGCGAAGTAGCCGATGACGCTGGCGCCGATGAGGACGACACCGCCCATCGTGGGGGTGCCGCGCTTGACGTGGTGGGTCGTCGGCCCGTCGTCACGGACCTCCTGGCCGTAGCCCATCTTCGTGAACTGCCGGATGGCGTAGCGGGTGCCGATCAGCGAGATCAGCAGCGAGATGCCGCCCGCCAGCAGGATCGCCCTCACCGCTCGTCCACCTCCGCGCGCCCGTGCGCCGTCGTCTCTCGCGACCTGGTCGGTCGGTTGTCCTGTGACCCGGGTGCGGGCCGTCGACCATCTTGGCGCATGGCGCCGGGTCCGCCACCACGCCCCGCCGCGCGGGTGGGGATCCTCACGCCGGCCCGCGGCGGTCGGGGCGTGCCGGGAGGGCGCGGAGCGCCTCGAGCGCGACCTCGCGGTCGTCGAAGGGGTGCACGGTGCCGTGCACCTCCTGACCGGTCTCGTGGCCCTTGCCCGCGATCAGCACGATGTCGCCGGGTCGGGCCTGCGCGACGGCGTGGGCGATCGCGGCTCGCCGCTCCCCCACCTCCAGCCCCTCGGCCCGCCGGTCGGAAGGCACCTGCTCGGCGCCGGCCAGGACCGCGGCGCGGATGCTCGCCGGGTCCTCGGTGCGCGGGTTGTCGTCGGTGACCACGACCAGGTCAGCCAGCCGGGCGGCGATCTCCCCCATCAGCGGGCGCTTGCCGGTGTCCCGGTCCCCGCCCGCCCCGATCACCACGAGGACGCGCCCCTCGGTGAGCGGTCGCAGGGCCCCGATGGCCGCCTCGACGGCGTCCGGCTTGTGCGCGTAGTCGACGACGACCTCGAAGTCCTGACCGGCGTGCACCGACTCCAGCCGCCCCGGGACCCCGGCCAGCCCGCTGATGCCGCGTGCGACGGGGGCGGGCTCGAGCCCCGCCTCCCCGGCCGCGACCACCGCGGCGAGCGCGTTGGAGACGTTGTAGCCGCCGGCCAGGGGGACGCCCCCCTCGATCCGCAGCCCACCGGGGCCGGCCACCGTGAAGTCGGTGCGACTCGGGGCGGGGTGCACGTCGACGGCGTGCCAGTCGGCGTCGGTGCCCGCGACCGACACCGTCGCGACGGGCAGCGAGGTGCGGCCTGCCAGGAGCCGTCCGTGCTCGTCGTCGACGCAGACCACGGCGCGGCGGGCACGCTGGGGCGTGAACAGGGACGCCTTGGCCTCGAAGTACTCCTCCACGGTGTCGTGGAAGTCGAGGTGGTCACGGCCGAGGTTGAGGAACACCGCCACGTCGAAGACCACGCCGTCGACCCGTCCCAGCACCAGCGCGTGGCTGGAGACCTCCATGGCGCAGACCTGCACCCCGCGCTCGACCATCAACGCGAACAGGCCGTGCAGGTCCGGCGCCTCGGGCGTGGTGAGAGCCGTCTTCACGTCCTCGCCGGCGATGCGGGTCCCGACCGTGCCGACCACCGCGGCGACGTGGCCGGCGGCGGCCAGACCGCCCTCGAGGAGGCGGGTCGTGGTCGTCTTCCCCTGGGTGCCCGTCACCCCGATCATCGTCAGCCTCCGGGCGGGGTGGCCGTAGACCTCCGCGCTCACCGCCCCCAGGACGCCCCGCGGGTCGTCGACGACCAGGGTGGGCGTGCCCTCGGGCAGCCGGTCGGCACCGGCCGGGTCGGTCAGCACGGCGACCGCCCCCGCGGCCAGGGCCTCGACCGCGAAGTCCGCCCCGTGCGCCCGCGCCCCCGGCAGCCCCGCGTAGAGGTCGCCGGGCCGGACCCGTCGGGTGCTCAGGGTGACACCGGTGACCTCGACCGTCTCCGGCTCCCGGCCGCGCCAGGTGGCTCCGGGGCAGGCGCGCGCGGCGAGCTCGCCCAGCGTCGTACGAGGCGGGTGGGTGGGGCGGGGATTCGGGTCGCTGCTCACGGTCGGACCACCCTAGGGACGGGCGGGGCCGGCCACCACTCGACGGCTCACCACTCGACGGGCAGGTCGGAGGGCTTGGTGCTCGTCGGGGGCACGGCGTAGCGACGCAGGGCGTAGCCCATGATCTTCGAGAACGCCGGGCCGGCGACCGAGCCGCCACCCCCGCCGTTGCGGGGGTTCTGGACCACGACGTAGACGGTGAACCGGGGGTCGTCGGCCGGGGCGAACCCGGCGAAGGAGACGGTGAAGGTGCCGTCGTAGCAGCCGCACTCCGAGGACGCCCGCTGAGCGGTGCCGGTCTTGCCGGCGACGCGGTAGCCGGGGACCTGGGCCCGGGGGGCCACGCCCGCGTCCGGGTCGACGACGCGCTCCATCATCAGCATCGTCTTGCGCGCGGCCTCCTCCGACAGGACGCGCCGCGAGGTCGTGGTGTCGGTGCCGACCCGCTGGCCGCTGTCGGTCGTGGCCGTGCCGCGCACCACGCTGGGGTCCACGCGGACGCCGCCGTTGGCCACGGCGTTGATGGCCGCAGCCATCTGCAGGGCGTTGACCGAGATCGACTGGCCGAACGCGACGCGGTCCTGGGTCTGGGAGGTCCACAGCGACCCCGACGGCACGATGCCGGCCGACTCGCCGCGCACCCCGACGTCGGTGGCCTCACCGAGCCCGAAGGCCGTGAGGTAGTCACGCAGCTCGTCGCCCTCGAACTTGTCGGCCGCCAGGACGGTGCCGATGTTGGAGGACTTGGCCAGCACCCCGGCCAGCGTCAGCTTGATCGTGCCGTGGTCGAACCAGTCGCCGATCGAGCGGTCCTGGCGGGCCAGAGACGCCGGCACCGTCAGGCGGGTCCGCGGCGTGACCCGGCCGGCGTCGACCAGGGCACCGAGGGTCAGCACCTTCTCGACCGAACCCGGCTCGTAGACGTCGCTCATCGCCCGCGAGCCGAGGTCGGCCTCGTCGGACTCCAGCGGCTGGTTGGCGTCGTACGTCGGGTAGTCGGCGAGGCTGAGGACCTCACCGGTCCGGGAGTCCATCACGATCGCCACGCCGGAGTCGGCACGGGCGCCGTAGACGGTCTGGCGCAGGACGCGCTGGACGTACCACTGCAGCTCGCGGTCGATGGTGGTGGTGAGGTCCTCGCCGTCGACCGCCTCGACCACGGTCTGCTCGCCGAGCGGGATCTTCTGCCCGGCGGCCACCGAGTAGCGGGCCGACCCGTCGGTCCCCGACAGCTGGGCGTCGAAGGTGCGCTCGAAGCCGGCCAGCGGCTGCGGGGTGCCGTCACCCAACGGGGTGCCGAGGAAGCCGACCAGGTTGGCGGCGACGTCGCCGGCCGGGTAGACCCGGATCGGGTCGCGCTGGGTGGTCAGTCCGTCGAAGCCGCGCGCACGCGCGCGGTCGAGCACGTGGGCGGCCTTGGCGGCCGGCACGGCTCGGGCCATGTACTGGAAGCGGGTGTCGGTGCGGCGCAGCCGTTCCAGGACCGTCACGTAGTCGACGTCGAGCTTGGTGGAGAGCAGCTTGGCCAGCTGGGGCGCCCGGTCGACGGGGTTGCCGGCCTCGTCGGTGTTCACCAGGGCCGGGTCGGCGATGACCATGACGCCGTCGACCGACTCGGCCAGCGGCTCCCCGTTGCGGTCGAGGATGTCGCCCCGCGTCGCAGGCAGCACGACGTCGCGTGATCCCTCGGCGGCGGCCATCGCGGCGTACGAGCCCGGGTCCAGTCCCTGCAGCTGGACCAGGCGGCCCCCGAAGACCGAGAGGACCATCGCGATCAGCACGAAGCCGATGCGCAGCCGCACCTGGGGTGCGCCACGACGGGGGTAGCGGGAGGTCGCCACGGTGTCCTCTGCTCGTCTCTTGGTCTGGTGCTTGGTCTGGTGCTGGGTCTGTTGCTGGGGTCTGGTCCGCCGTCCGACAGGGCGTCAGGCGTCCCTGTTCTTCTTCGCCCGCTCGGCCTTCTTCTCGGCCAGCTTCTCCGCCTTCCGCTGGGCCTTCTTCTCGGCCTTCTTCTCGGCCAGCTTCTCCGCCTTCTTCTCGGCCCTCTTCTCGGCCCTCTTCTCGGCCCGGCGCTCGGCACGGGCCTCCGCGCCATTCCTACCCCCGCGCTCGGCCGCAGCGGCGTCGCCACGCCCGTCGCTCAGCACGCCCTCGGCAGGACGGACCACGGTCGCCGGCGGGTCGAGCAGCGACGGGCGCGCCGCGGGGCGCGGGTCGAGGAGCACCGGGGCGACCACGCGTGCCCCGACCGGGTCGCCCTCCACCGACCCGTCGGACAGGTCGAGGAAGAGCGGAGCGGCCGGCACCCGCATGCCCAGCTGCTGGGCCTTGCGGGCGACGACCTGGGGGTCGCGCAGGTTCTCCAGCTGCATGCCGAGCGACTCCTCGCGGGCGGAGAGCAGCGCCGCACGCTGCTCCAGCGAGGTCGCGGTGAACGAGGACTGCTGCATGGAGGTGTTGAACAGCAGCAGGCCCACGACACCGCCGAGCAGCAGGAGGGTCACCAGGGAGACGAACGGGACGCGGGCGGCCCGGGTGCGGGCCCGCGGGACGACGGTGAGCCGGGCACGCTCGACGGCGGCCTCGGCCAGGCGCGGCGCACGCTGACGCAGCGCGGCGGTGCTGACGGGGCTGGGCATCAGACGGCTCCCCTGTTCCTGCTCTGGTGGTGCTGGCGGGTGTGCTTGCTCGGGTGGACGCGCTCGACGGCGCGCAGTCGGACGGAGGCGGCCCGGGGGTTCTCGGCGATCTCGGACTCGTCGGCCTTCTCCGCACCCCGCGTGACCTGCCGCAGGGGCGGCTCGCTGCCCTCCGGCACGAACGGCAGGTCGGGAGGCACCTCGGAACGGGTGCCGGAGGTGAAGGCCTGCTTGACCATGCGGTCCTCGAGGGAGTGATAGGACTCCACGACCACGCGCCCGCCGACCCCGATCGCCTCGATCGCGGCCGGGAGCGCACGACGCAGGACGGCGAGCTCGTCGTTGACCTCCATGCGCAGCGCCTGGAAGGTGCGCTTGGCCGGGTGCCCGCCGGTACGCCGGGCGGGTGCCGGGATCTCGGCGTACAACAGCTCCACCAGCGGCCCGGAGGTGGTGAACGGCTCGGCCTCGCGGCGACGTACGACCGCCTGGGCGATCTTGCGGGCGAACTTCTCCTCGCCGTAGTCGCGCAGGATGCGCGTCAGGTCACCGACCGAGTAGCTGTTGAGCACGTCGGCCGCGGTCGGCCCGGTCGTGCCGTCCATCCGCATGTCCAGCGGCGCGTCCTCGGCGTAGGCGAAGCCCCGCTCGCGGACGTCGAGCTGCATCGAGGAGACACCGAGGTCGAAGAGCACGGCGTCGACCTCGTCGAGGCCGAGGTCTGCCATGACGTCGGGGATCTCGTCGTAGACGGCGTGGACGCCGGTGAACCGGTCGCCGAAGGGCGCCAGCCGCTCGCCGGCCAGCCGGAGCGCCTCGGTGTCGCGGTCGACGCCGATCACGCGGGCCGACGGCAGGCGGGTCAGCACGGCCTCGGAGTGGCCACCGAGGCCGAGGGTGCAGTCGATCATCACGCGGGGACGGTCGTCCGCGTCGCGCTCGAGGGCGGGCGCCAGCAGCGCCACGACCCGGTCGAGCAGCACCGGGACGTGCAGGGGGCCGGCCACCTCAGCGACCCAGGCCCGAGAGGCCGGTCAGCAGCGCCAGGCCCGTGGCCGCCCCCACCGAGGTGGCCAGCGAGAACGCCATGAGCGCGGCCGCGTCGCGGGCCTGGTGCCGGACCCGCCGCTCGGCGGTCGGCGCCGGCGACGGCGCGTGCGTGCTGCTCATGGTTCGACCCATCTGGACGGCGGTGTGGGGGTGGTGGTGCGGGGTGGTGCGCGGTGGTGCTGCGGGCGCTGGACCTGCGGGGGGATCCCGCCGGGCCTGGTCCTCGCCCGCTCCGTGAGCTCGTGATCTGGGGCCGGGGAAGGTGTCCCAGAGACGTCCGTCTGCGGCCGGGGAAGGTGTCGCAGAAGGGGTGGAGCGGGCAGGGACCAGGCCCTGCGGTGTCCCGCTGTGCAGTTGTGGTGGAGCGTGGGTGGAGCGCCGGTGGGGGCGATCAGTCGCCGGGCGACTCGTCGAGCTCGGCGAACTTGGCCTGGGCGCCGCTGGAGTACTCCTCCCAGCGGGCCGGCGACCAGATCTCCACGCGGTCCCCGACCCCGACCACGACGACGTCGCGCTCGAGACCGGCACTGGCCCGCAGGAAGGTCGGGATGCCGATGCGCCCCTGCTTGTCCGGGGTCCCCTGCTCGGCTCCGGCGAACAGCACGCGGCGGTAGTCGCGCGCGTCCTTGTTCGTCATCGGCGTCGCCTGGGCCCTGGCCGCCTCGGCCATGAACGTCTGCTCGGGCCACACGGTCAGGCAGTTGTCCTGTCCCTGAGTGATCACGAGGCCCTCCGCGAGCGCGTCCCTGAACTTGGCGGGGAGGAACAGGCGGCCCTTCTCGTCCAGCTTCGGCGTGTAGGTGCCCATGAAGAACACGGGGCACCTCCGCTGGACGTCAGGAACCACCCGGCTCCTCCACTTTCCCCCACCCTACTCCACTTTCCTCCACCGTCAACCACCTTCCTCCCCTTTCGCACCCCCTCCGCTCCCCCGTTCTCCCCGGCGCTCCTCCCCGCCCCTCACAGCTCTCCCCGGCGCTCACACGTCCTCCCGGGCGCCCCGGGATCCGATCGCGCGTGTTCGCAACCAACCCGTGATCCCAGACGTCTGACCCCGGTGCGCAGCGGACGGCTAGGTTGCTGCGACCGCCTACGGTGGTCAGACCGACGAGGGAGAGGACGCAGCCGTGGCAGCACCGAGCGCCGACGGGGCGGACCTGGGCACACTGGCCCGGGTCGCCGACCAGGTCCGCGGCAACATCGAGCGGGTCATCGAGGGCAAGCCCGACGTGGTCTCAGCGACGTTGGTGGTGCTGCTGGCCGAGGGGCACCTGCTCATCGAGGACGTGCCCGGCGTCGGCAAGACGATGCTGTCGAAGTCGCTGGCGCGCAGCATCGACTGCAGCGTCCGCCGCATCCAGTTCACCCCGGACCTGTTGCCCTCCGACGTCACGGGCGTCTCGGTCTTCAACCAGGACACCCGGACCTTCGAGTTCCGCCCCGGCGGCGTCTTCGCCAACGTGGTGGTCGGCGACGAGATCAACCGGGCCTCCCCCAAGACCCAGTCGGCGCTGCTGGAGTGCATGGAGGAGCGGCAGGTGACCGTCGACAACACGACGTACCAGCTCGACTCCCCCTTCATGGTCATCGCGACGCAGAACCCGATCGAGATGGAGGGCACCTACGCCCTGCCCGAGGCCCAGCGCGACCGCTTCATGGCGCGGGTGTCGGTCGGCTACCCGGTCGAGGCCGCCGAGCTGGCCATGCTGCAGACCCACACGAGCCACCGCCCGCTCGACGACCTCGAGCCGGTCACCGACGCCGCCGAGCTGCGCAAGCTCATCGCGATCGTCGGGCAGGTCTACGTCTCCGAGCCGGTCCAGCGCTACGCCGTCGCGATCAGCGCCGCCACCCGCCGCACCAGCGACCTGGCCCTCGGCGCCTCGCCCCGGGCGACGCTGCACCTGGTGCGGGCCGCCAAGGCGTACGCCGCGATGGCCGGCCGCGACTACGTGCTGCCCGACGACGTGGCCGCCCTCGCCGAGCGCGTCCTGGCCCACCGCCTGCTGCCGAGCACCGAGGCCGCGATGGGCGGTCGCACCACTCCGGAGATCCTCGCCGGGGTGCTCGGGTCCGTGGCGGTGCCCGAGGGACACCGGCACTGATGCGCGAGGCGCTGGCGGGCCTGACCCTGCGGGGTCGCTCCTTCGTGGCCGCCGGCATCGCCGCGATCGTCTGCGCGGTGCTGCTCGGCCAGCCGGCGCTGACCCGGGCCGGCGTGCTGGTGCTGGCGCTCCCGCTGGTCACCGCGCTGGTGCTCGGCCGCAGCCGCTACCGGCTGGCGCTGCTGCGCAGCGTGTCCCCGAGCCTGGTGGGCGCGGGCCAGCCCGCGCGCGTGACCCTCTCGCTGACCAACGACGGTCGGACCCCGAGCGGGGTCCTGCTCCTGGAGGACAAGGTGCCCTACGCGCTGGGCACCCGGCCCCGGTTCGTGCTGGAGGGGGTGCGCAGCGGCTGGCACCGCCAGGTGTCCTACCAGGTCCGCTCCGACGTGCGTGGCCGACACGAGGTGGGCCCCATGCAGGTCCGCATCACCGACCCGTTCGGCCTGGTCGAGCTCGGCCGCGCCTTCCGCTCCACCTCCTTCCTCACCGTGACCCCCCGGACCGTCCCGCTGCCGGCCGTGCCGCTCAGCGGGTCCTCGCACGGGTCGGGCGACCAGCGGCCGCGCGCGTTCGCCACGGGCAGCGCCGAGGACGTGACCGTGCGCGAGTACCGCCGGGGCGACGACCTGCGACGGGTGCACTGGCCCAGCTCGGCGCGGATGGGCGAGCTGATGGTCCGCCGCGAGGAGCAGCCCTGGCAGGCCCGCGCGACCATCGTCATCGACAACCGGGCCTCCGCCCACCGCGGGCAGGGGGCGGGCTCCTCGCTGGAGGCCGCCGTCAGCGTGGCGGCCTCGGTGGCGACCCACCTGGCCCACCGCGGCTTCCAGGTCCGCCTGGTCACCGCCAACGCCGTCGAGCACGCCGTGTGGCACGACCGCGACGCCGACCGCAACACCGGGCCGCTGCTCGAGGCGCTGGCGGTGCTGCAGCCCAGCCCCGTCACCACCCTCGACGCCGGCTGGCTGGCCGAGCCCGGCCACGGAGGTCTCGTCGTCGCCGTGCTCGGAGCCGTCGGCGAGGCCGACGCCCCGGTGCTGCGGCGGATGCAGTCGCTCACCGCCGTACCTCTCGCGCTGGCGCTGGACGTCGACGCGTGGGCCGGTCGTGCGACCGGGTCCGCGGCGCCGGTGCTCGCCGCCCGGGGCTGGCGGGCCGTGGGGCTGGGTCCCCAGGACCCGCTGGACGTGGCCTGGCAGGAGCTGGGCAGCCGCGTGGGCGCCGGGGCGGCGCGATGAGCCGTCCCTCCCCCGCCCTGGGGCCCGCGCTGGTGACCGCCTCGGTCGCCGCCGCCACGACGTGGGTCGCCCTGCTGTCGTGGCGCGGCCTGACCGACCGCCCCAGTGACGTGCTGGTCCCGCTCGTCGTGCTCGCCGGTGTCGTGGCCGGGGTCGGGGCCCTGGGTCGCTGGGCACGCCTGGGCCCGTTCGGGGTGCTCGTGCTGCAGGTCGTGCTGGCCGGCATGGTGCTCAGCTACGTCGTGAGCGGTTCCCCCGTCCCCGTCGGCGCGGCGTGGGCGGACCTGCGCGCCGAGGTCGACCTGGCGATGGAGGGCGCGCGCGCCTACGCACCCCCGGTGCCGGCGGAGGAGGCCGACGTCTCGCCGCTGCTGCTCGGCGGTGGCCTGCTGTGCCTGCTGCTGGTCGACCTGCTCGCCGCGGGGCTGCGCCGCGTGCCGCTGGCCGGCATCCCGCTGCTGGTCGCCTACAGCCTGCCGGTCGGACTGCTCGGCACCGACCTCATCTGGTGGGTCTTCGCGCTCACCGCGCTGGGCTTCCTCGTGCTGCTGTTCGGCCAGGAGGCCGGCGACGTCGACCGGTGGGGACGGTCCCTCGAGGAGGGTCCCCGTGGCGCGTCCGGCAGCCTGCAGTCGGCCGGCGTGCGGATGAGCGCCGTCTCGATCGGCCTCTCGGCCACGGCCCTGGCCGTCGTCGTGCCGCTGGCCATTCCGACCCTCGAGGTGCGCCTGCTCGACATCGGGCGCGGTGGCCCCGGCGGCGACGGCATCGAGATCGAGAACCCGATGGTCGACCTGCGCCGCGACCTCAACCGCGGCGCCGACGTGCCGCTGCTGCGGCTGACCACCGACGACCCGGCACCCTCCTACCTGCGCACCTCCGTGCTCACCCGGTTCACCGCCAACGAGTGGAGCTCCGGCGACCGGCAGATCCCCACCGAGAACCTCCCCGACGGCCGGATGCCCGACCTCGTGGGTGTCGACGAGTCCGTGCCGCGCTCGACGTTCCGCTACGAGGTCGAGGTGCTGGACTCGCTGACCTCGCGGTGGCTGCCGACGATGGCACCGGTCACCGCCGTGCGGGCCGAGGGCGACTGGCGCTACGACGCCTCGACGATGGACTTCCTCTCCGCCGACAAGGAGCTCGACACCGCGGGGATGAGCTACTCCATGACCGGGGTCCAGCTCGACCTCTCCGCCCAGCAGCTCGCGGACGCGCCCTCCTCGGCCGGACAGGTGTCCGCCGACTTCACCGCCCTGCCGCCGGGCATGCCGCCGCTGATCCGCCAGCTGGCCAACGACGTCACCCGCCAGGCCCCCACCCGCTTCGAGAAGGCCGTCGCCCTGCAGGACTGGTTCCGCGAGAACTTCACCTACTCCCTGGACCGGGTGCCCCCGGGCAACGGCACCGACGAGCTGGTGAACTTCCTGTCCACCGAGGAGGGCGGGCGCACCGGCTACTGCGAGCAGTTCGCCGCGGCGATGGCGGTGATGGCGCGCCAGCTCGGCATCCCCGCCCGCGTCGCGGTGGGGTTCCTCGTGCCGGACGAGGTCGAGGACGGGGTCTTCGAGTACTCCGCCCACGACCTGCACGCCTGGCCCGAGGTGTTCATCGCCGGGGCCGGCTGGGTGCGCTTCGAGCCCACGCCGGCCGACCGGGCCGACGGCGTACCGAGCTACACGCGGCAGTCGGTGGACGGCCCCGACACCGACCCGACCAGCCCCACCGGTCGCCCCCAGGACGACACCGCCAACCCCGGCGGGCCCGACGACGAGACCCCGGACCGGACGCCGGAGCAGGCGGAGGACCCGCTGGCCGCGACGCAGGACGAGGGTGGCGTGAGCTCGGCCTGGGTCGTGCGCGCGGTGGGCTCGGTGGCTGCACTGCTGCTGCTCGTGGCCCTGGCCGCGCTGCCGGGGGCGTGGCGCCGCCGTCGTCGGGTACGCCGGTTGGCCGGCGACCTGGAGTCGGTGTGGGCCGAGCTGCGCGACACCGCCGTGGACCTCGGGGTCCCGTGGCAGTCGGGCCGCTCGCCGCGCGTGACCGGTTCGGCCCTGCGCGAGCACCTTCCGCAGGTGGGCGGGCTGGACGCGCCCCGGCCGGCCCTGGACCGGCTGGTCGCCCGACTGGAGCAGCAGCGCTACGCGCGGGCTGACTCCGAGGAGGCGGACGTGACCGAGGAGGTCCGGCGCGACGGCGTACGCGTGGTGTCCGGGCTGGTCAGCGCGGCCGAGCCGCGCGCTCGACGCCGCGCGCACTGGTTGCCCCGGACCCTGGTGCGACCGACCCGGCCGGCTGCCTCGGGCTCCCCGGTCGTGGACCGCGAGCTGGTCGACCAGGTGCGCTGAGGGCCACTTCCGGTCGGGCAGCGAGGGGCACGGCCCCACTGCCGGGCGGGCAGCGAGCGGTCGTCGGTCCCCACTGTTGGTCGAGCAGCGAGCGCCAGCGAGCGGGCGTCGAGACCCCGGTCCCCCGGGGTCTCGGGGTCAGAAGCCGCCGTTCTCCTCGCGGCGACGACGCCACCGCTCCTCGACGCGCTCCATGAAGGAGCCGGAGGACCCGCGCTGGCGCGAGCGCATCTTGCCTCGGCGGCCACCGTCGATGACGGTGAAGCCGGTCTGTCCGGTGGGCTGGCCGGGTGCCTCCTCGCCGGGAGCGGGGGCCGCCTGGGCCTGACCGCGCAGGGCGTTGAGACCGAGGGTGGCCGAGCCGAGCATCACGACGAAGCCGGCGATGCCGATGGGCCAGACGTTGATGACCGCACCGGTCATGAGCAGGACGACTCCGAGGACGAACACAGCGCCGGCCAGCACCGCGCGCCGCCGGGCGGCGCGGCGCAGCGAGGTGCCGCGCAGGGTGGAGACGAACTTGGGATCCTCCTCGGAGAGGGCGCGCTCCATCTGCTCGAGCAGTCGCAGCTCCTCTTCCGAGAGTGGCACGGTTCCTCCATGGTGCTCGCCTGGTGCACGGCCTCGTCCCCGTGGCCGACGGCACAAGTCTAGGCAGGCCGTCGCGCGCATGGTAGGGATGCACCCATTTTGGGGCCACTGGTCCCGACCGGCGCCGGCCGGCACACGATCTTCACGCCGAACCGGCGTATCAATACGCCGGTTCGGCGCCCCTTCCACGCCGCGACGGCCAGTCCTTCCGGAGGTTGCGCCGGTCCGGCATCCCCTCCAGGTCGAGCCGGCCTCTCAACACGCCGGCTCGACGTGCTCACCCCAGCAGGCTGGCGGGACGCACCGCGGCGCTGCCGAAGCGTCGGGCGGCGCGGTCGACGGCCCGGTCGGCGTCGGACCAGCCGTGGTCACGCTCCCCCAGCAGCGCCTGGCGGTGCACGCTCTCGCGCGGCACCAGCCCCTCCACCCGGACCCCCACCAGGCGCAGCCGGGCGCGCTGGAGGCCGAGAGCGTCGAAGAGCGCCACGGCGGTGCGGTAGACGTCCTGGGTGACGTCGGTGGCCTCGGGCATCGTCCGGGAGCGGGTGAGGGTGGTGAAGTCGGCGAAGCGCACGGTGATCGACACGGTCCGGCCGGCGACACCGGCGACCCGCATCCGCCGCGCGACGGTGCCGGTGAGCGCCAGCATCTCGCGCAGCACCACCTCGCGGTCGTCGACGTCGCGGGAGAAGGTCTGCTGCGCGCCCATCGACTTCTCCGGATCCGCACCTCCCCCGATCCCGAAGACCGGCGTCTGCTTGGCCACGACCTCCCGGCGGTCCTGGCCCCAGGCCAGCTCGTGCAGGTGGCTGCCCAGCGCCTGCCCGACGGCGCGTTGGAGGGTGCGCAGCGGGGTGTGCGCGACGTCGCCGACCGTGATGAGCCCCAGCCGGTGCAGCATCGCGCGGGTCTTCTCACCCACCCCGTAGAGCTCCCCCACGTCGAGGGGGTGCAGGAACGTCGTGACCTCCTCGGGAGGGACCACCACCACACCATCGGGCTTGGCCCGACGACTGGCGAGCTTGGCCACCGAGATCGACGCCGCCACCCCCACCGAGCAGGTGATGCCCTGCTCGTCGTGGACCGTGGCGCGGATTCGGTCGGCGATCTCCTCGGGGGTCCCCCAGCGGCGTACGGACCCGCGGACGTCGAGGAACGCCTCGTCGATGGAGACCACCTCCACCACCGGCGTGATCCGCCGGAGGGTCTCGACGACCGCGGCGGAGACGGTGCCGAAGACGTCGTGCTCGGGGCTGACGATCACCGCCTGCGGGCAGAGCCGGCGGGCGCGCGCCGAGGGCATGCCCGAGCGCACGCCGTGCTCCCGGGCGAGGTAGTTGGCCGAGAGGACCACACCGCGGTGGCCGCCGCCGACGATGACCGGCACGTCGCGCAGGTCGGGGCGGTCACGGGTGGCGACGGAGGCGTAGAACGCGTCCATGTCGACGTGCAGGACCGGGGTGTCGGTCATGGCCGCCACCGCCCGTGCGTCAGTGACGTCCCGAGCGTGCGCGAGCGACCTCTCGGCCGTGCGTGAGTGACCTCTCGGCAGTCAGGCGAGTCAGGCGCGGGCGAGCAGGTGGAGCTGGGTGGCCAGGGGGAGGTACTCCGGGCGCTCGGCGACGGCCTGCTCCAGCTCCAGCAGGGCTGCGGTGGCACCGGGCTCGAGGTCGAGCAGCGAGCCGGGGACCAGGTCGGCGAAGACGCGGACGCCGTGGACGGTCTCGGTGCGCAGACCGGCGGCGTCGAGCAGGTCGGTGAGCTCGTCGCGGGTGAAGCGCCGGCCGGCACGACCGGGCTCGGTGCTGGCCGCCGACGCGGGGGCGAGCAGGGCGAGCGCCTGGCCGAAGTGACCGGCCATGGCCCGCGCGATGACCGCGGCGTGGCGCTGGGCGACCAGCAGCGACAGGGCGCCGCCGGGGCGCAGCACCTCGTGCAGCGTGGCGAGGGCACCGGCGGCGTCGGTGACGTGCTCGAGCACGCCGTGGCACAGCACCAGGTCGGCACTGCCGGGCGCGACGGGGCCCGCAGGCGCGAGCAGGCTGGACAGGTCGCCCTGGTGGGCGACCACCTCGACACCCTCCTCGCGGGCGCGGCGGCCCAGCGAGGCGAGCGCGTCGGGACTGGGGTCGACGACGGTGACGCGGTGGCCCATGCCGGCGATCCGGACCGCGGAGACGCCGGTGCCGCCGCCGATGTCGAGGACGTCGAGCGGCTCGCCGTCGAGGAGGCCGCGCAGGGCCTCCCACACCACGGCGGTACGGGCGTTGGCGCGACGCTGCTCGGGCCGGTCGGTACCTGGCATGGCCCCCACCCTAGGGCGTCGGTGGGCCGGGTCATCCCGGGCTCCCCGGGCTGCGGTGCCACAGCTTGCGGGCGACGTCGCGGGTGTCGTCGCCGGCCGGCTTGATGTCGGCGTACGGCGAGAGCTTGAAGCCGCTGGAGTGCACCAGCACCCGGCGCCGACCCATGCCTCCCGCGGTCGGGCCGTCCTGCGGCTCCTCGGAGAAGTCCGGCGGTCGGGCCATCACCGGGCGCGAGGCCCGGCTCTCGGCCGCGCCGGCGCCCGCGCGCTCCACCCCGACGCCCCCGAACCCGCCGGGGACCACGGCCATCTCGGCGCGCACCGCCTCGAGGCCGCCGCCGCGCCAGGTCTGGTGCAGGGCGGGCAGCTCCCAGCAGCCGGTGGCGCGCAGCGAGACCCCACGGTGGCCGGTACGGCGCAGCTCGCCGCGCACCACCAGCAGCCAGGAGTGGAAGACCGTGGCGGCGTAGGGGCCCTGGGCGTCCTCGAAGAAGGTCGCGTCGACCGGACCGGTGCCGTCGTCGAGGGTCAGGAAGATGACGCGTCGACCGGAGCGGATCGGCGGGGTCTGGGTGGCGACCTTGACCCCGGCGACCAGCAGCTCGGCCTTGCTGCGCTGCCCGAGCAGGTCGCGGCTGCGGGTCGCCCCGAGGGCATCGAGGAAGGGGCCGTAGGTGTCGACGACGTGCCGACTGGCGTCGAGGCCGAGGATCTCCAACTCCGCGCGCATCCGCTCCTCCGCGGTCATCTCGGGGAGCCCCGAGAGCTCGCCGTCGCCGGGCGCGTCGCCGAGGTCGAGGGCCAGCTGGACCGACTCCACCGGCTCCGGGGGCGGGGCGGTGCGGGCCTGGGCCGAGGAGCGGCCCCAGATCCCGTCGCGGACGGGGGTGCCGGAGTCGTCGCGGTAGCCGGCACCGAGGTCCGCGGGACGCCGGTCGCCGCGCAGGTCGCGCTCCCCCACCGACTCCGCCCCGCGCTGGCGCTCGCGCACCTCGGCGTCGCTGGAGTTGCGGGCCGCGGCCGCGTCGGCCACCGCGACCGAGCGGGCGGGCGTGCGGGAGCGCCGGCCCGCCGCACCTCCGGTGCTGCGGCCCCGGGCGGCGCGCTCGACCGCGCGGCCGTGCCGGTCGAGCTCGGCCACCTGCAGGAGCAGGTCACGTCGGGTGACGGTGCCTCGCCGGCGTACGTCGGCGCCGGAGGTGTCCCCCAGCCCGTAGGTCGCGTCGAAGCCACCGGCCAGCACCAGCCGCTCCACGACCGGGCGGGAGACCCGCGCGCGGTGCCAGAAGTCGCTGAGCGAGTGGTAGGGCCGGGCCGCGACGACCCGGTCGACCTCGGCCTCGCTGATGCCCTTGACCTCCGAGAGCGCGAGCCGGATGCCCCAGCGTCTGGCGCCCTCGGGCTGCTGGTCGGTCCACCACGGCACCCCGGGACCGGGCCCGGGGCCCTCGTCGAGCACCTCCACGGAGTACTCCCTGCCGCTGCGGCCCACGTCGAGGCCGAGCACCTCGATGCCGCAGCGACGGGCGTCCTCGAGGATCAGGCGCTTGGGGTACATGCCGGGGTCGTGGGTGAGCACCCCGGCCAGGAAGTGCGCCGGCCAGTGCGCCTTGAGCCAGGCCGACTGGAAGGTCGGCAGCGCGAAGGCGGCCGCGTGGGCCTTGCAGAACCCGAAGGAGGCGAAGGCCTCCAGCACCGACCAGACCTCCTCCACCACGTGCATGGGGTAGCCGCGCCCCAGGGCGCGGGGGAAGAACCACACCTTGGTCTCGGCCATGCCCTCGCGGTCACCGAGCGCGCGCCGCTTCTCGTCGGCCTCGGCGAACGTGACGCCGGCGAAGCGGCTGATGATCTCGATGACCTGCTCGTGGAAGACCACGACCCCGCGGGTGGGGCCGAGGATCGGGCGCAGGTCGTCGTGGAGGTAGCGCGCGGCCTTCCAGCCCTGCTTGACCTCGAGGTAGGGGGTGATCATGTCGCTCTTGACCGGCCCGGGGCGGAACAGCGAGATGTCGGTGATGACGTCCTCGAAGGTCTCGATGCCGGACTTGCCGACCAGCTCGCGCTGGCCCGGCGACTCGATCTGGAAGATCCCCAGCGTCCGCGCGGTCGAGATCATCTCGTAGGTCGCGGGGTCGTCGTGGGGCACCTGCTGCTGGTCGTCGAGGTCGACCTCGACGCCCTCGAGCCTCCTGATCTCGTTCACCGCGTGGGCCATCGAGGACTGCATCCGGATGCCGAGCACGTCGAGCTTGAGCAACCCGAGGTCCTCGACGTCGTCCTTGTCGAACTGGCTCATCGGGAATCCCGCGAACGACGCCTCCACCGGAGTGCGGTCCAGCAGCGTGGCGTCGGAGAGCAGCACCCCGCACGGGTGCACCGCCACGTGCCGCGGCAGGCCGTCGAGGCGCTCGACGAGCTGGAACATCAGGTCCAGCCGCTGCTCCCCCAGCCCGCTGGCGCGCAGCTCGGGCAGCTCGCGCAGCGCGGTGCGGGCATCGCGCGCGCGGATGTGCGGGAAGGCCTTGGCGATCGCGTCGGTCTCCAACGGCGGCATGCCCAGCGCGGCACCGACGTCGCGCACGGCGTGCCGCACCCGGTAGGTGTCCATCATCGACACGCACACGCAGCGCTCGCCGCCGTAGCGGTCGAGGATCGCCTCGTAGACCTCGGTGCGGCGCGCGGACTCCACGTCGACGTCGATGTCGGGCAACGCCTGGCGCAGCGGGGAGAGGAAGCGCTCCATCAGCAGCTGGTGGCGGATCGGGTCGACCCCGGAGATGCCGAGCAGGTAGGTCACCAGGCTGCCCGCGCCCGAGCCGCGGGCCGCGACCCGGACACCGAGGTCCTTGATCAGGTCGGTGACGTCGCCGACGGTGAGGAAGTACGACGCGTAGCCGAGGTCGCGGATCACCCCGAGCTCGTCGTCGAGGCGCTTCCACACCACCGCCAGGCCGCTGCTGCCGTAGCGGCCGCCGATCGCCTGCTCGCAGCGCAGGCGGAGCAACGTGTCCGCGTCAGCACTCCGCCCGTCATCGCGAGTGCCGAGCACGCTCGGGCCTCGCGCGAGCTCGAACTCCGGGAAGTGCACCTCCCCCAGGCCGAGGTCGCCGCGGGGGTCGAGGGCGCAGCGCTCGGCCAGCGCGCGGGTGCGGGCCAGCAGCCGGGCGGCGTCGGAGGGTCCGCCGCCGGCGGCGTGCGCGACCTCGTCGGCCACCTGGCGCATCTGCGGCCCGGACTTCAGGTGTCCCTCGGCGTTGGTGCGGTCGACGTGACGCCGGTCCAGCGCGACCAGCCGACGGGAGGCGTCGAGCACGTCGGCCGTGGCGGCGTCGCGGCGCTCGGCGTAGCGCACCTGGTTGGTCAGCACCGTGGGCAGCCCGGCCTCGGCGGCCACCCGGGCCAGGTGGGCGGCGCGGGCCGCGGAGCCGGGCAGCCGGTGGTGGACCAGCTCGACCTGCAGGCAGCCGGTCGGCACCAGCGCGCGCCAGCGGGCCAGCTCGGCACGGACCAGGTCGTCGCGGCGCCCCTCCAGCGCCGGGCCGAGGAGCGATCCGGGGCCGAGCAGCACGACCACGTCGCCGGAGCCCAGCAGCGCGGCGACCTCGGGGGCCTCCGGGTCGAGCACGGGCGTGCCGCGCTCGCCGGCGAGGTGGGTCGCCGAGAGGATCCGGCACACCGCGGCCCAGCCGCCGCGGCCGCCCCCGGGACCGGCCGCGTGCGCGAGGAGGGTCACCCGCGGCAGCCGCGGGTCGCGGAAGGCACCTCCGCGCACCGGCGTACGACGGCGGCTGCCGGGCTCCCCCGCCGGGCCGTCGCCCGGCGCGCCCGGTGTGCTCGGGCGGTACGCGAGGTCGACGCCGAGGACCGGGGAGATGCCGGCGACCTGGCAGGCCTTGGCGAACTTCACCGCGCCGTAGGTGCCGTCGCGGTCGGTGAGACCCAGCAGGTCCATGCCGTGCTCGACGGCCCGCTCCACCAGGCGCGGGGGCAGCGAGGCGCCGTGGCGCAGGGAGTAGCCGGAGGCCACGTGCAGGTGGGGGAACGGGTCGCGCACGGCTCGCTCCTTCGTCTCGTCTCGGCTCGACCCCGGACAGCTCCTCGACCGCCGCTCGCACGCTCTTCCGTAGACCCGGAAGCGTCGAACACGTGTTCGAAGAAGGCGTCAGCGTAACCCCGCCCGAGCGCGGCCGGTCAAGTCCTTGACGGACTGTCGGAGGTTGGGAGTACCGTCGTCGATGTTCGAACATCCGTTCGATCGACGAGGGGTCGAGGGAGCCCGGGACGACGCGCCCGGGAGGAGGACGGTGAGTGAGGATGCGACGCTACGACGAGCCCGTGGAGGTGCGCCGCGGCCCGGTCCCCGGCTGCCCCGGCGAGGGCCCGGCCCAGCTGCTGTGGCGGGGACGGCTGTGGAAGGTGCGTGCCGTGGTCGCGCACTGGGTGGAGACCGGTCCCTGGTGGCAGCACGCCCACGTGCACGCGGTCATCGGCTCCGAGGAGAGCGGGGCTGGAGCCCGCGGCTCCACCTCCGACGGGGGGACCGCCCTGCTCGAGGAGCTGCTCGGTGAGCGGGAGGTCTGGCGGGTGGAGGCCGGCCGCGGCCCCGGCCGCCCCGGGCCCCAGGGGCTGCAGACCTCACAGGGGCCCCACGAGCCCGCCACCCCGACCACCGGGGTGCTCGAGCTGACCCACGACACCGCCGAGGGCCGCTGGCAGCTCGTCGGCTGCACCGACTGACCCGCCCCCTGACGACAGCACCCCAGACCTGGAGAGACAGATGTCCCCGCAGACCCCGTACCTGCTGCCCGCCACCACCCACTCCTACCTCGCCCGCGCGGCCGAGTCGCTCGCCGAGGCCACGGCCTCGCGCGACGTCCCGACCCGCTACGCCTGCGCCCACGTCGCGGCGCTGCGTGCCGCGGCCGCACTGCTCGCCGCCCGCGCCCGGCCCCAGCCGACCCGGGGACGGCGCCAGAAGAACGCCTGGGTGCTGCTGACCGAGGTCGCCCCCGAGCTCGCGGAGTGGGCGACGTTCTTCTCCGCCGGGGCGGCCAAGCGCGCCGCCGCCGAGGCCGGCTCGCGGCGTGCCGTCACCGAGCGCGAGGCCGA
The DNA here is from genome assembly GCF_001627265.1 of Nocardioides sp. REDSEA-S30_B4. NCBI lineage: Bacteria > Bacillati > Actinomycetota > Actinomycetes > Propionibacteriales > Nocardioidaceae > Nocardioides > Nocardioides sp. REDSEA-S30_B4. Next base: position 58,539 of record NZ_LUPI01000012.1, read on the forward strand.
CGACCTGGTGCGCGACGCCGACCGGTTCCTCGCGGTCGTCGAGCAGTCACTGGGCCTGGTGCCCCATGCCGTGGGCGCCGGCACCACCGTCCCCGGCGGTGCCGGCAGCCGGGTGGTCGAGCACCGCGCCGGATGAGGCCGAGAGGTCGCCCGCGCACGGCCGAGAGGTCGCCCGCGCACGGCCGAAAGGTCGCTCGCGCACGGCCGAGAGGTCGCTCGCGCACGGCCGGCGAGCAGCCGGCGGTGGGTTCAGACCGCGCCGTGGTCGACCCGGGAGCGGGTGGCGCGCAGGTGCTCGGAGGTGCTCGGGTGCCACATGGCGACCAGCAGCGCCACGATGAGCGCGATCGCGAGGTAGCTGAGCAGCAGCAAGGTGGTCGGCGGGTCGACGCGCATGCCCGACCCGGTGGCCACGGCGGTCATCACCAGCAGCACGGTGAGGCAGACACGAGCCCAGTGGTGGCCGTGGGCGTAGAACATGGTGAGGACCACCACCAGCGCCGCGACGGTCACGAACAGCACGGACGCCACCGCGAAGAACTGCGGCACCGCGATCGGCCGCTCGTCCATGAGGTAGTCCAGGCCGCGCTGCGCCACGATCTCGCGAGCGTCACGGTGGCCCTCGGCCCAGTTGAGCACCATCCGCTCGCGCAGCAGCCCGACCAGGGCGACGGTGAGCAGGCCGAGGCCCAGGAAGGTCCCCAGCAGCGCCAGCGAGATCCGGTGGGCCGCAGGCGCCTCCACAGGGCGGTCGTCGAGGTCGGTGCTCACGCATCAGACTCTACGGCTCGGGACTCGACGCACCCACAGGGAGCCGACGTGCAGCCAGGGGTCGCCAGGTCTCGTGGCTCGTCGCTGGCGCTCCTCGCACCTCGACCAGCGGTGGGTGGCTGGCGCTCCTCGCACCTCGACCAGCGGTGAGGGCCGGCGCTCCTCGCTCGGCCAGCGGTGGCGCTGGCTAGGGTGCGGGCATGAGCGAGCACCCGGGCATCGCCCGCTTCCGCGCCGAGCACGAGCGCCTGGGCGGGACCGGTCGCATCGTCACGCTGCCTGACTCGGTGCACACCGCCGCGCTGGCCGCCGAGGCGTTGGGCTGCGAGGTCGGTGCGATCGCCAACAGCCTGCTCTTCGACAGCGGCGAGGGTCCGGTCCTGGTGCTCACCTCCGGGGGACACCGGGTCGACGTCACCGCCACCGCCGCGCGGATCGGGGTGCCGAGGCTCAAGCGCGCGAGCCCCGACTTCGTGCGCGAGCACACCGGCCAGGTGATCGGCGGGGTCTCGCCGCTGGCTCACCCGGCGCCGGTGCCGACGTACCTCGACCGCCACCTCGCCACGTTCGACGAGATCTGGGCCGCGGCCGGCCATCCCGCCGCCGTCTTCTCCACGACGTACGCCGAGCTGCTGGCCATGACGGGGGCGACCGAGGTCCACGTGGGGCCCGAGGACGCGTCGGCGTGAGCCGCGTCGTCGTCGTGGGCGGCGGCTTCGGCGGGATGGCCGTCGCCGCCCGGCTGGCCAAGACCGGCCACGAGGTCACCCTCCTCGAGCGCTCCCCCGACCTCGGCGGCGCCCTCGGCTCGGTGAGCGAGGAGGGCTTCACGTGGGACGCGGGAGCGTCGTACACGTTGCTGCCGGCGGTGCTGCGCGACCTGTTCCGCAAGACCGGGCGTCCCCTCGAGCGCGAGCTGGACCTCGAGCCGCTCGACCTGGTGCGCGAGCACCGCTTCGAGGACGACACCACGCTGGCGCTGCCGACCTCTCGCGCCGGGCAGCTGCGCGCCCTCGACGCCCTCGAGCCCGGCCTCGGCGAGCGCTGGGCCGCCCACGTCGACTCCTTCACCGAGGACTGGGAGGTGCTGCGCCAGCACTACTTCGAGCACCCCTGGCAGCGCGCCGCCCTGCCCGACGCCGTGCGCCGGCGCTTCGACTCCCGCGAGATGCTGCACAAGCGGTTGAAGAAGACCCTCAAGGACGAGCGGCTGCGCGACCTGGCCACCTTCCCGTTCCTCGCCGAGGGGCACGACCCGCGCAACGTCCCCGCCTGGATGGGGCTCGTGGCCTACCTCGAGCAGCGGTTCGGCACCTGGCACGTCCCCGGTGGCATGGCACGCATCACAGAGGTCCTCGGCGCCCGGCTCGCCACCCGCGGGGTCACGGTGCTGCGCGGCACCCCCGCCCGCGACGTCGTCCTGCGCGAGGGCCGCGCCGTGGCGGTGCGCACCGACGAGGGCGACATCGACGCCGACGAGGTCGTCGTCGCCGTCGACCCACGGGGCCTCCCTTCCCTCGCACCGCTCGTGGAGCGCACCATGCCCGCGATCCCGCCGGTGGTCTGCCACGTCGGTCTCGAGGGCGACGTGCCCGACCTGCCGCACGAGGTGGTGCTGCACGGCGACCCGCTGCTCGTGGTCCGGACCGGCGGCCACGCACCCGACGGACGCCACGCCTGGACCATCCACGGGCGCGGCAAGATCGCCGAGGACCTGCTGCGTGCCCTGGCCCGGCACCGCATCGACGTCCGCGCACAGCTGGTGCACCGCGTCGACCGCAGCCCCCGCGAGCTCGTCCAGCTGTGGGGCAGCTCGCCGCTCGGGGTGCTCTGGCAGGGCCGCAGCACCGTCCGCGCACGCCTCGGGCCGGACACCCCGATCCCGCATCTGCACACCGCGGGCGCGCACGCGACGCCCGGCGCGGGGCTGCCGTTCGTCGGCCTCTCCGCCGCGCTCGTCGCCGAGCGCATCGGCCCCGTCTGACGCCCCGCCTGACGCCCTCCTCGACGAGGGCGCGCCCGGACCAAGGCGTCAGGGCCGAGGCGTCAGGGCCGGACGTCGAGCTTCTCGAAGATCTCCAGCGTCGCCTTGGACCGGTTCAGGGTGTAGAAGTGCAGCCCCGGGGCGCCGGCGTCGAGCAGGTCGCGGCACAGCTCGGCGGCCAGCGCGATGCCCTCGGCACGCATCGAGACCGGGTCGCCGTCGTGGGCGGCGATGCGCTCCACGACCTCGGCGGGCACCTCGGTGCCGATCAGCTCGCCCTGGCGACGGATCGCGGCGAGGTTCAGGATCGGCATGATCCCCGGCAGGATCGGCAGGTCGACCCCACGCGCACGGACCCGCTCGACGAGGCCGACGTAGTCCTCGGCACGGAAAAACATCTGCGTCACCGCGAACTCCGCACCCGCCCGCGCCTTGGCCACCAGCACGTCGGCGTCGTGGTCCAGCGACGGCGAGCTGGGGTGCTTCTCGGGGAACGCCGCGACCCCGACGCGGAAGTCCTCGCGCGCCGCCACCATCTCCACCAGCTCGCTGGCGTAGGTCAGCCCGCCCTCGGTGGGGGTCCACTCCGCGCGCGGGCCACCCTCGGGGTCGCCGCGCAGCGCCATGACGTGGTGGACACCGGCCGCGGCGTACTCGTCGAGGATCTCCTCCAGCTCCGCCCGCGTGTGGCCCACACAGGTCAGGTGGGCCATCGGGAGCATCGAGGTCTCCTGCGCGATGCGCCGCGTGACCCGCACGGTCGTGCCGCGGCTCGAGCCACCGGCGCCGTACGTCACCGAGACGAACGTCGGGTCGTAGGGCTCCAGGGCCCGCACGGCTGCCCAGAGCTGCTCCTCACCGGCCTCGTCCTTGGGTGGGAAGAACTCGAAGGAGAAGGACCGCTCCCCCGCCTCGATCAGCTCCTTCAGGGAGCGCCCACGGCCGATGCTCATGGCCACGAGTCTAGGTCGCGGCACCCCACCCGGGCCGGTCACGTCCACCCACCGGTGACCCCCGTACGCTGCTCCGGTGACCTGGGACGCGACCGAGTTCCGCCAGCGCGTCCAGGACGCCCTGGACGACTTCCTCGACCTGCAGGGCCAGCGGCTGGCCCCGCTCGGGCCCGACGCCGAGCGGCTGCTCGCCGAGGCGCGCGCGGCCGTCTCGGGCGGCAAGAGGTTCCGGGCAGCCTTCTGCTGGTGGGGCCACCTCGCGGTCGCACCCGCCGCCGACGAGCAGGCCCTGGCCCGTGCCTGCGCCTCCCTGGAGCTGCTGCACGCGAGCGCCCTGGTCCACGACGACCTCATGGACGCCTCCGACACCCGGCGCGGGCGGCCGGCGACGCACCGCGGCTTCGAGGCCGAGCACCGCGCCGCCGACGGCGGCCGGGGCTGGCGCGGCGACCCCGAGCAGTACGGCGCCGCCGCAGCGATCCTGCTGGGCGACCTGCTCCTGGCGTGGGCCGACGAACTGCTGCGCACCTGCGGGCTGCCGCTGGAGCAGGTGGGCCCGGCGCTGGAGGTCCTGGACCGCACCCGCACCGAGGTGATCGCGGGACAGTTCCTCGACGTCTCGGTGCAGGCCCGTGGCCGTGCCGACGTCGATGCCGCCATGACGGTGCTGCGCTACAAGTCCGCGAAGTACTCCATCGAGCGGCCGCTGCACACCGGCGCCGCCCTCGCCGGCGCGGACGAGGCGACCACCGCCGCGCTGCGCTCCTTCGGGCTGCCGCTGGGTGAGGCGTTCCAGCTGCGCGACGACCTGCTGGGCGTCTTCGGCGATCCCGCCGAGACCGGCAAGCCCGCCGGTGACGACCTGGTCGAGGGCAAGCGCACCGTGCTGGTCGCGCTCGCGCTCGACGCCGCCCCCGACGAGGAGGCGGCCCGGCTCGACGGCTCGCTCGGCAGGGCGCTGTCGGCGACCCAGGTCGACGACCTGCGCGGGATCATCGCCCGCAGCGGGGCGCAGCAGCAGGTCGAGGACGTCATCGCGGCGCTGACCGAGCGGGCACTGACGGTCCTGGACGACGCCGCGCTGCGACCGGAGGCCGACGCAGTGCTGCGCGAGCTGGCCGCCGCGGCCACCCAGCGCAGCGTCTGACCCGACCCGACCCGACCCGACCCGATCCGGCCCACGCCTACGGCGTCGCGGTCCCCGTCGGGCTGGAGGTCGTCGGAGACATCCGAGGCAGGTCCGGGTCACCTGTCTGCGAGCCCGGGTCGCGCCCGGCGAGCAGCCAGATGCCGATGACGACGGCGAGCACCAGCACCATCGCGAGCGCACCGGACGGGCCGCCCCGTGGCGGCTGGACGTTCTCGGGAACTCGTCGGTAGAGCACGGCCAGGACCTCGGAGGGACCTAGAAGGCCATCGACTGGGCCCGGCGCTTGACCTCCGAGCCGCGGTTCTCCCGCAGCGCGTCGATCGGCCGGCCGGGCAGGTCGGCGTCGAGGAAGACCCAGGCGATGATCTCGCGGTCGTCGTAGCCGTTGTCGTGCATCAGGGTCACCAGGCCCGGCAGCCCCTTGACCGGCTCGCCGTCCTGGATGAAGAGCGCGGGCACCCGCTGGCCGGCGCGCTCCCACGGGACGGCGGCGGCGAGCTGGTGCTCGCGGATCATCGTGCGCACCTTGCCGACGCTCACGCCGAGCTGCTCGGCGACCTCGGACCACTCCAGCCAGTCCTCCACGAGGGCGGAGAGGTCGTGGTCGGCCAGGCGGGTCTCACTCATGGGTCCATGGTGTCACTGCCCGGCAACGCCCGGCCGGGCGGGCGCCACGGGATCGGGCGGGCGCCACGCCGGGCCGGGGGCAGCCCGGCGCCCGGACGCGGCGACCGTACGATGGACGCTCCGGAACGCAGGAGGGTCCGCAGTGACAGACCGGGAGCCGCAGGGCCAGCTCCTCGACGGCCGCTACCGCGTGGGCCCGCGCATCGCCCGCGGCGGCATGGCGTCGGTCCACGAGGCCCTCGACCTGCGCCTGCACCGCACCGTCGCGGTCAAGATCATGCACCCCGGCCTCGGTGACGGCACCGACTTCGCCGCCCGCTTCGTGCGCGAGGCGCGCGCCGCGGCCAAGCTGTCGCACCCCAACGTCGTGGCGGTCTACGACCAAGGCGAGGACGACGGCACCGTCTTCCTGGCGATGGAGCTGGTCACCGGGCACACCCTGCGCGACACCATCTCCAAGGAGAGCCCGATGTCGCCGTCGCGGGCGCTCGCGCTGCTGGAGCCGGTCGTCTCCGCGCTCGCCGCCGCGCACCGCGCCGGGATCGTGCACCGCGACGTCAAGCCCGAGAACGTCCTCATCGCCGACGACGGCCGGGTCAAGGTCGCCGACTTCGGGCTGGCCAAGGCCGTCGGCACCGACACCCAGCACACCGCGACCGGCGGGGTGCTCATCGGCACCGTCTCCTACCTCGCCCCCGAGCTGGTCGCCGAGGGCACCAGCGACGCCCGCGCCGACGTCTACGCGGTCGGCGTGATGTCCTACGAGCTGCTCACCGGCACCAAGCCGCACGAGGGCGAGACCCCGATCCAGGTGGCCTACAAGCACGTCCACGAGGACGTCCCCGCGCCGTCCCTGCGCGCCCCCGGCGTCCCGTCGTACGTCGACGCGCTGGTCGCCCGCGCCACCGCCCGGGACCGCAGCCAGCGCCCGGCCGACGCGAGCGTGCTGCTCCACCACCTGCACCGTGTCTCCCAGGCGCTGTCCTCCGGCGTCTCCGACGACGAGGAGCTGACCCAGGACCTCACCCCCCTCCTCGCGGCGATCCCCGCACCGGTGGCGGCCGCGGCGCCCGTGGAGGAGCACCGCGTCGGCGACACTTCGCCGGAGGTCTGGGAGCCCGAGGAGCTGGCCGGTCTCACGCACTCCGGGACCGACCCCGAGGCCGTCCCGACCGCCGGTGCGGGCCCCACTGCAGGCGCCGCCGCTCCCGCGCGTCCGCCCCGGCCGGCTGCCCGACCCGCGTCCCGACCTGCTTCCCGATCGCCCCGCCAACCCGGTCGACGCCGCCGCTGGAAGGGCCCGCTGGTCCTGCTGCTCGCGCTGCTGCTCGCCTCGGGCGTCGGCCTGGGCGCCTGGTGGTTCGGCTGGGCGCGATACGAGACGGTGCCGACCGTCCTCGGCCAGAGCCGCGCGTCGGCGATCCAGGAGCTGGAGGAGGCCGGCTTCGAGGTCGACCTCGCCGACGGCGTCTACAGCGAGTCCGTCGACAAGAACCACGTGGTGAGCAGCAGCCCCGAGCCCGGCGAGCGGGTGCTGCCCGGCGAGACGGTGACGGTGGTGCTGTCCCTGGGCGTGGAGAAGTACCCCGTGCCCGACCTCCAGGGCCTCACCACCGATGCCGCCCGCGCGGCACTGGCGGAGGTGCAGCTGAAGCTGGGGCGGGTGAAGGAGAAGTTCTCCGAGAAGGTCGAGTCCGGCCTGGTGATCCGTCACGACCCCGCCGAGGGCAAGCAGCTGCGCCCGGACAGCGTCGTCGACGTCGTGGTCAGCAAGGGCCGACGCCCGCTCAACGTGGGCGACTGGGTCGGCAAGCCCGCCGACCGCGCCCAGCAGACGCTGGAGCGCAAGGGGCTGGTCGTCGACCGCTCGCAGGAGCAGTACGACAACACCGTCCCAGAGGGCTTCGTGATCGCCCAGAACCCCCAGGGCGGCACCCTTTTCCGCGGCGAGACCGTCGCCCTGGTCGTCTCCCTGGGGCCCGACCTGGTCACCGTCCCCAGCGTGCGCGCGCAGGGCGTGGAGTCCGCCCGCCAGGAGCTCGAGTCGCTCGGCTTCGTCGTCGAGACCCGGGAGGCCAGCGGCTACCTCGGGCTGGGCTACGTCTTCAGCCAGGACCCCGCCGCCGGTGAGCGGCTCCCGCGCGGCAGCACGATCACGCTGACCCTCATCTGAGATTTCACGGGCGGCGGCGTCCGCCGTGAGGATGCTCCGGTGACCTCCCCCAGCGCCGACCCCAGCACCGCCCCGAGCGCCGATCCGAGCACCGACCGCAACCCGATCGGCACCCACGTCCTGGTCGGCAAGGGCCTGGTCGCCGGTGCGCTGGCCGATGCCGAGCGGCTGGGCTGCGAGACGCTGCAGGTCTTCGTGGGCAACCCGCGCGGGTGGGCGCTGACCCCCGGCAAGCCGGCCGAGGACGAGGCCTTCCGGGTCGCTGCGCACGAGCGCGGCATCCGGACCTTCATCCACTCGCCGTACCTGGTCAACCTCGGCTCCCCGACGGCGAAGACCTACGAGAACAGCGTCGCCGTCGTGGCCCACAACCTGCGCCGCGCCGCCGAGATCGGCGCCGAGGGCGTCGTCGTGCACACCGGGTCCTACGTCGACACCCAGGCCGACCCCGAGGGCGCGGCGCAGCGGCACGCGGCCGCGCTGGCCCAGGTCCGCGAGGGGCTGCTGCCCATCCTGGAGGCTCTCGGCGACGACGGCCCCTGGCTGCTGCTGGAGCCGACCGCCGGGCAGGGCCGCTCGCTGTGCGCGGGCGTGGAGGACCTCGGCGACTACCTCGGGGCGCTGGACCACCACCCGCGTGCCGGCATCTGCCTCGACACCTGCCACGTGTTCGCGGCCGGCGCGCCGTTGGACGAGGCCGGTGGCGCTGCGGCCACCGTCGAGCGGATCGGCGAGATCGCCGGCCCCGACAGGCTGCGCCTCGTGCACGCCAACGACTCCAAGGACGTGCGCGGCGCGATGAAGGACCGGCACGAGCAGATCGGCAAGGGCCACATCGGCTCCGACGCGTTCGTGGAGCTCTTCGCCCACCCGGCTCTGGAGGGCGTGCCGTTCGTCCTGGAGACCCCCGGCTCCCGCGAGCCCGGGGGCGACGTGGACGTGCTGAAGGCGCTGCGCGACGTCGCCCGCCGCCAGGCCGGGACGCAGTGATGCGGCGGTGACCACCCGGCGTACCTCCCTGCTGGCGTCGCTGGCGCTGCTGGCGATGACCGCCTCGTGGGGGTCGACCTTCTTCCTCATCCGCGACCTGCTGGAGCGGGTGCCGACGCTGGACTTCCTGGCGGTGCGGTTCCTCGTCGCGGCCGCCGCGATGCTGCTCGTCGCGCCGCGCGCGGTGGCCCGGCTCAGTCCCGAGTCCCGGCGTCACGCGGTGGTGCTGGGCGGGGTGTACGGCGTCGCACAGGTGCTGCAGACCGCCGGCCTGGCCCACACCCCGGCGAGCGTCTCCGGCTTCATCACCGGGATGTACGTCGTCATGACCCCGCTCCTCGCAGCGGTGCTGCTCCGCACCCGCATCGGCGGGCTGACCTGGGTCGCCGTCGCGATCGCCGCCGGTGGGCTGGCCGTCCTGACCCTCGACGGCGTCTCCATGGGCTACGGCGAGGCCATCACGCTGATGTCGGCGGTGCTCTACGCCCTCCACATCGTGGGGCTGGGTGCCTGGTCGGACCCGCGGCAGGCGCTGGGCATGTCGATCGTGCAGATCACCGTCATCGCGGCGCTGTGCTCGATCGCGACGATCCCCGACGGGGTGGTGCTGCCCAGCACCGGCGCCGACTGGGCGTCGGTGGTCTACATGGCGCTGGTCGCGGGCGCGGCGGCGATGCTGGCCCAGACCTGGGCGCAGGCGCACCTGCCGCCCACGCGGAGCGCGATCATCATGTCGATGGAGCCGGTCTTCGCCGCGACCTTCGCGGTGTGGCTCGGTGGGGAGCCCACGACGCTGCGGATGGTGGGCGGCGGCCTCATGGTGCTGACCGCGATGCTGCTGGTCGAGCTGGCGCCGCGGCGGAAGGTCGAGGGCGAGGTCCAGCACCTGGTCGTGTGACCGGTCACACCCACCCCCCGGTTACGTTCGGCCCATGGTCGTCGTGATGTCCCCCGACGCCACGGAGGAGGACGTGGCGGCGGTCGTCGCACGCGTCGAGGCCGTCGGTGGCGAGGCCAACGTCAGCAAGGGCCTGACCCGCACGATCATCGGCCTGGTCGGGGACATCGAGTCCTTCCACCACCTCAACCTGCGCACCCTGCGCGGCGTCGCGGACGTGCACCGGATCTCCGACCCCTACAAGCTCGTGAGCCGCCAGCACCACCCCGACCGGTCCACGGTCTGGGTCGGCACCGGCCGCCAGGTCCCGATCGGCCCGGAGACCTTCACCTTCATCGCCGGCCCGTGCGCCGTCGAGACCCCCGGTCAGACCCTCGAGGCCGCCCAGATGGCGCAGGCCGCGGGGGCCACGCTGCTGCGCGGCGGCGCGTTCAAGCCGCGCACCTCCCCCTACGCCTTCCAGGGCCTCGGGGTCAAGGGGCTGGAGATCCTGGCCGGTGTCCGCGAGGCCACCGGCATGCCGGTCGTCACCGAGGTCGTCGACGCCCGCGACGTCGCGGTGGTCGCCGAGCACGCGGACATGCTGCAGGTCGGCACCCGCAACATGGCCAACTTCGGGCTGCTGCAGGCCGTCGGCGAGGCCGGCAAGCCGGTGCTGCTCAAGCGCGGCATGACGGCCACCATCGAGGAGTGGCTGATGGCGGCCGAGTACATCGCCCGCCGCGGCAACCTCGACGTCGTCCTGTGCGAGCGCGGCATCCGCACCTTCGAGCCCGCCACCCGCAACACCCTCGACATCTCCGCGGTGCCGGTCGTGCAGGCCACCAGCCACCTGCCGGTCATCGTCGACCCCTCCCACGCCGCCGGCCGCAAGGACCTCGTGGTCCCGCTGGCCCGCGCCGCGATGGGCGTCGGCGCCGACGGGGTCATCGTCGACGTCCACCCCGACCCCGAGTCCGCGCTGTGCGACGGCCCCCAGGCGCTGCTCGGCAGCGAGCTGCGCGAGCTGGCCTCCGCGGTGCGCAGGCTGCCCGCGGCGCTGGGTCGTCGCGACGCCTCGGAGCGGGTGCGCGAGGGCTGAGCGGGCGCAATCATGAGCCCGTCGGGGAGCACGGCTACGCTGCGGCTTGCCGGCAATCCCGGTCCGGGACGGGAGGGACATGACGAGCACGTGCGCGCGCTGCGGCGCCGAGCACCCCGTCGACTCCGTGGGCCGCTTCTGCACCAACTGCGGTGCCCCGCGCGGCGCCGTCGCCGGCCCCGTGGCCGAGCCGCCACCCGTGCACCAGGCGCCCCCGCCGCAGCGGTTCCCGCTGTACGCCGAGGAGCCCGGCTCCCCCGCCCCTGCCCCGGCGCCCACGCCGGTCGCCCCCGGCCAGCCACCCCACGGCGGCCAGCACCGTCGCCGCAGCGCGCTGCTCTGGGCGGGCCTCGCGGTGGCCGCACTGCTCGTGCTCGTCGTCGTGCTGGCGCTGCTGACCGGCGAGAGCGCGGAGGACCCCTCCGGGTCCGGCCCTGCGGCCGGGACCTCGAGCGCCGACGGCGACCCCGCTCCCACCGCCGACCCCGAGCCCCTGGTCGACCAGGTGACCGCGGAGGCGCCGCGCAGCGACGCGGACAGCGTCGACATCTCGACGGGTGAGCCGACGTCGTACGAGGCCGGGAACATGCTCGACGGCGACCCCGAGACCGCGTGGCGGGTCGACGGCGACGCCACGGGCGAGACCCTGACCTTCCCCTTCGACGAGCCGGTGACGCTCACGAGCCTGGGGCTGGTCAACGGCTACGCGAAGACCTCGGTCGACGGCTCCGGCACCGAGTTCGACCTGTACGCCGGCAGCCGTCGCGTCCTGGCGGTCCAGTGGGTCCTGGACGGGGGGACGGTGATCGACCAGACCCTCTCCGACGGCGAGCGTGGGCTGCAGCGAGTGGACACCGGGGCGGTCGAGGTCACCGTCGTGGAGCTGCGCCTGGTCGAGGTCTCCGCGCCCGGCGACGGGCCGGCGGCACGCGACAAGACCGCGATCTCCGAGGTGTCCCTGGAGGGCTACCCCGGCTGAGGCCTGCTCCTGGCCTAATCGAGCCCGGCGAGCACCGAGGCGGCGCGCTCGGCGTCGGCGCGGCTGACGTCGAGGTGCGTGACGAGCCGGACCGTGGTGGGCCCGACCGTGGCGACCAGGACGCCGGCCTCCTTCGCCCGGGCCACGAACCCGGCGGCGTCGGCCTTCTCGACGACCACGATGTTGGTGTCGACCGTGTCCGGGTCGGTGCCGCAGGCCTCGGCCAGCAGCCGGGCGTGGGCGTGATCGTCGGCGAGGCGCTCGACGTGGTGGTCCAGGGCGTGCAGGCCGGCAGCGGCCAGGATCCCGACCTGGCGCATGCCGCCGCCGAGGCGCTTGCGGCGCACCCGGGCCTCGGCCATCGCGTCGGCGGAGCCCACCACCAGCGACCCGACCGGGGCGCCGAGCCCCTTGGAGAGGCAGACGGCCAGGGAGTCGGTCGCGGCGCCGTACTCCTCCAGCGGCGTGCCGGTCGCGACGTGGGCGTTCCAGAGCCGGGCGCCGTCGACGTGGACGGCGACACCGGCCTCGTCGGCCAGGGCGCGCACGGCCTTGAGATCCGCGAGCGGCAGGACGGTGCCGCCGGCGAAGTTGTGGGTGTTCTCCAGCGAGATCGCGGCGGTGCGCACGAAGAACGGGCCCATGTCGGGGGCGACCAGCCGGCGCAGGACGCCGAGGTCGACACCACCCCGATCGTGGATCCACGTGCGCATGGTGACGCCGCTGACCGCGCCGTGGGCGCCGAGCTCGGCACGCGCGATGTGGGCCGAAGCCTCGCACAGCACCTCCTGCCCCGGCGGGACCAGCAGGCCCACCGCGAGCACGTTGGCCAGCGACCCGGTGGGGGTGAACAGCGCGGCCTCGTGGCCGAACATCCCCGCGACGCGCTCCTCGAGCGCACGGACCGTGGGGTCCTCGCCGTAGACGTCGTCACCGACCTCGGCGCGCGCCATCGCGGCGCGCATCGCCTCGGTGGGACGGGTCAGCGTGTCGGAGCGGAGGTCGATCACGGCGCGACCCTACCCAGGGGGCCAACCGGTGTTTCGAGACGCGTCACGGTCCGACCTCGCCAGCTCGGTCGCTCCGTCGACGCTCCTCAACCTTGCTCGCGCACGTTTCGTCCTTCTCTTCGTTCAGGGCGAAACGGCTCGCAACATGTCGGCCACCTGGAAGGCCAGCTCGAGGGACTGCACGCGGTTGAGGCGCGGGTCGACGACCGACTCGTAGCGGTGCGCGAGCCCGTGCTCGTCGAGCTCCTCGCCGCCGCCGATGCACTCGGTGACGTCGTCGCCGGTCATCTCGACCAGGATGCCACCGGGCCAGGTGCCGAGGCTGCGGTGGACGTCGAAGAAGCCCTGCACCTCGCCGACGACGTCGTCGAGGCGACGGGTCTTGTAGCCGGTGGAGGAGGTGAAGGTGTTGCCGTGCATCGGGTCGCAGACCCAGGCCACCTGGACGCCCTCGGCGGTGACCTTCTCCACCAGGCCGGGCAGGCCCTCGCGGACCTTGTCGGCGCCGAAGCGGGTGATGAAGGTGAGGCGGCCGGGGGTGTTCTCCGGGTTGAGCTGGGCGGCGAGCGCCAGCGCGTCGTCGGCGGTGGCCGTGGGGCCGAGCTTGACCCCGATGGGGTTGCGGATGTGGCGGAAGTACTCCACGTGGGCGCCGTCGAGCTGGCGGGTGCGCTCACCGATCCAGACGAAGTGGCCCGAGACGTTGTAGGGCTGCTCGGTGCGGGAGTCGACGCGGGTCATCGCGTGCTCGTACTCCATCAGCAGCGCCTCGTGGCTGGAGTGGAAGTCGACGCGGCGGAGCTCCTCGGGGTCGGCGCCGATGGCCTCCATGAACGACAGCGCCTTGTCGATCTCGCCGGCCAGCTGCTCGTAGCGCTGGCCCGCGGGCGAGGTCTTCACGAAGTCGGTGTTCCAGGTGTGGACCTGGCGCAGGTCGGCGTAGCCGCCGGTGACGAAGGCGCGCACGAGGTTGAGCGTCGCGGCGGAGGCGTTGTAGGCGTCGAGCAGCCGCTTGGGGTCGGGGATGCGCGCCTCGGGCGTGAACTCGAAGCCGTTGACCACGTCGCCGCGGTAGGCCGGGAGGGTGACCTCCTGGCCGTCGACGACCCGGGTCTCCTCGTCGGAGCTGCGTGGCTTGGCGTACTGCCCGGCCAGCCGGCCCAGCTTCACGACGGGCACCGAGCCGGCGTAGGTCATGACGACGGCCATCTGCAGCAGCACCCGCAGCTTGTTGCGGACGTTGTCGGCGGTGACCTCGGCGAAGGTCTCGGCGCAGTCGCCGCCCTGCAGAAGGAACGCCTCCCCGCGGGTGACCGCGGCCAGCTTGTCGGTGAGGTCGTCGCACTCGCCCGCGAAGACCAGCGGGGGCATGGTGCGCAGTCGGGCCACGGCGTCGTCGAGCGCCCCGCGGTCGGGGTACGTCGGCTGCTGGAGGGCGCCGATCGCGTGCAGGCTCTCGAGGGTCGGGATGCTCACCGATCCAGGGTACGTCGAGCCCCGGCCAGGCTCCGAGTCCGCGGCGCGACGTGGACAGGCCCGGCGCCCCGCGAGGTCTACTCGCGCAGCGCCTCGGGGTCGCGGAACCCGGTCTTCTTGGCGCGGATGCCGCGGTTGGTGAGCCACGTCAGCACCCACAGCACCACGCCGATGGCCAGCAGGACCCCGGCGATGCGGTACTGCACGTGGTCCTCCGCGACGCGGGCCCAGGGGCCGACCAGGAACGCCGCGCTGACGGCACCGACGTACGGCGTCCAGCGCGGCGCGCTGAAGCCGTCCGCGTCCCCGGGGTCGCGACGACGCAGCACCAGGCAGGCGACGTTGACCACGGCGAAGACCGCGAGCAGCAGCAGGCCCGTCGTGCCGGCCAGCGCGGAGACCACCTCGGTCTCCGAGCGCAGCCGGACGAACGTGATGAGCCCGAGGGCCATGAGCGTGGTGAACGGGATGGCCGCCCACGGGGACCGCCGCCCGGGCAGCACCGCCGCCAGGGAGCGGGGCAGGACGTCCTGCTTGGCCATCCCGTAGACCAGGCGGCTGGCCATCAGCATGTTGATCAGGGCCGTGTTGCCGACCGCGCAGATGGTGAGGAAGGGGAAGACGTCGTCGATCGGCAGCCCTGGAGCACCGACCCGCACGACGTCCAGCAGGATTCCGGCGTCGGGGTTGGCGGGGTCGGCGATGTCGCCGGGCGGGATCACCACGACCACCGCCAGGGCCACCAGGACGTAGACACCGGCGCAGATCGCCAGACCGGTGAGCAGGATCCGCGGGAAGGTGCGCGAGGGGTCCTTGACCTCCTCCACCATGTTCACCGAGTCCTCGAACCCGACCATCGCGAAGAACGCGACGGTCGTGGCGATGGTGATCGCCAGGAACGCCGACTTCTCCCCCGGCGTCTCGAAGACCACCACGCGGCCGACCTCGCCCTCGCCGCTGACGACGGCCCACGCACCGATGGCGATGATCACGGTGAGCGCCACGACGACCACCGAGGTCAGCACGACGTTGAGCTTCACGCTCTCGCCGACCCCGCGCAGGTTGACCGCCGCCAGGACCAGCATGAAGCCGAGGGCGACGGCGAGCGTGGCGCCGGTGCCGGTGGGGACACCGCCGAGGAGGTTGTCCAGGCCCAGCAGCAGGTTGGAGGCCACCAGCCCCGAGGACGTCGAGGCGCTGGTGATGCCCGAGCAGACGACCGCGAAGGCCACCAGGAAGGTGACGAAGTGGATGTCGAAGGCCTTGTGGACGAACAGCGCCGCTCCGGCCGCCTGCGGGTGCCGCGTCACCAGCTCGAGGTAGCTGAGGGCTGTCAGGGCGGCCACGGCGAAGGCCACGAGGAACGGCAGCCACGCCACCCCGCCCACCTGGGCCGCCACGTCACCGGTGATCGCGAAGACACCGGCCCCGATGATGTCGCCGACGACGAAGAAGAGCAGCAGCCGCGGACCGATCGCCCGCTTGAGGGGACTCCCGTCGCCGGTGTCGTCCGCTGCGTCCACCTGTGTGGCGCTCTCGCTGGTCATGGGAGCCTCCCTGCCCGGAGCCGGTCCCGGCCCGCTCAACCGCAGATGCTCTCCCGCGGAAGGGCACGGCAAACCACCCCGGGCCGGACCGCCGGGCGACTCTGACGGCGGGTCATCGGTCGACTCGTCCGACCGCGGACGTCACCCCTCGACCCGGCGCCGCGCGCAGGCGAGCACCTCGTCCAGGTCCAGCCCGTACGTCGGCGGGTCGCCGTCGGCGTACGCCCCCAGGTGGCCGGCGGCGCGGTCGAGCAGCCGACGGGCGCCGACCGCGTTGCTCCGCTCTGCGTGGGTGAGGGCCACGCACAGCTGGGCCAGCCCCTGCCAGAGCGGGCGCTCCTGCTCGGGGCAGGACTTCCAGCGCACCTCGAGCGCCTCGTGGGCGGCGAAGGGACGGCCGTCGTCGAGCAGCGACCGGGCGTAGGCCAGCGTCTCCTCCGGTGAGCGGGGCGTCTCGTCGATCGGGGGCAGCCCGGGCGAGCCGTAGGGCAGCGGCCGTCCCAGCCGGTCACGGGGCCGCGCCTGCTCGGCGCGACCCTCGGCGTTGCGGTCACGGTCCCCGGCGGCACCGGTCGCGGCGGCAGCCATCAGCCGAAGAACACCTCGGCCTCGGCGTACTCCGCGGGACTGACCACCTTGAGCTCGCCGGTGCCCTCGGCGAGCGGGACCCTGGCGATCCTCGTGCCGTGCAGCGCCATCATCGTGCCGAAGTCGCCCTCGGCGACCGCGTCGGCGGCGTGCAGGCCCAGGCGGGTGGCGAGCCAGCGGTCGAAGGCCGTGGGCGTGCCGCCGCGCTGGACGTGCCCGAGGACGACGGCCCGCGCCTCCTTGCCGGTCCGCTCCTCGATCTCGGAGGCCAGGCGGTCGCCGATGCCGCCGAGACGCACGTGGCCGAAGTCGTCCTTCTCCCCCGACTGCAGGGTCATGCCGCCGCCCTCCTTGGGGACAGCGCCCTCGGAGACCACGATGATCGGGGCGTACTCGGACTCGAAGCGCGCCTCCACGTGCCGGCAGACCGCCTCGATGTCGAAGGGCTGCTCGGGGATGAGCACGGCGCTCGCGCCCCCCGCGATCCCGGAGTGCAGGGCGATCCAGCCGGCATGGCGGCCCATGACCTCGACCACCAGCACGCGGTGGTGGGACTCGGCGGTGGTGTGCAGCCGGTCGATGGCCTCGGTGGCGATGTTGACCGCGGTGTCGAAGCCGAAGGTGAAGTCGGTGCCGGACAGGTCGTTGTCGATGGTCTTCGGGACCCCGACCACGTCGACCCCCAGCTCGGCAAGCTTCGTGGCCACGCCGAGGGTGTCCTCGCCGCCGATCGCGACCAGGGCGTCCACGCCGTCGCGCGCGAGGTTGTCGGTGATCTGCTGGACGCCGTGGTCCAGCTTGAACGGGTTGGTCCGCGACGAGCCGAGGATCGTGCCGCCGCGGGGCAGGATGCCGCGGCACTCCTCGATGCCCAGCGGCATCGTGAGCCCCTCCAACGGGCCCTTCCACCCGTTGCGGTAGCCGACGAACTCGAACCCGTGCTCCTTGACGCCCTTGCGGACGACGGCACGGATGACGGCGTTGAGGCCGGGGCAGTCCCCGCCTCCGGTCAGGACTCCCACTCGCATGCCACGACACTAGCCCTCCATGGCCCGGGTCACACACGGATAGGGTTCCTGCCATGACCTTCTCGATCGTCGCCAGGTCCGCCGGTCCCGATCCCGAGACCGCCTCGTGGGGGGTCGCCGTGGCCTCGAAGTTCCTCGCCGTGGGCAGCGCCGTCCCGGCCGCGGTCGCCCAGGTCGGCGCCATCGCGACCCAGGCCCACGCCAACGTCGCCTACAAGGGCCTCGCGCTCGCCCACCTCGACGAGGGTGCCACCGCCTCGGTGGCCCTGCAGCGGCTGCTCGAGGAGGACGAGGGGCGCGACCACCGACAGGTCGGGATCGTCGACGTCGAGGGCAACGCCGCCAGCCACACCGGCAGCGCGTGCCTGGACTGGGCGGGCAGCGTGACCGGCGACGGGTACGCCATCCAGGGCAACATCCTCACCGGCGAGGAGGTCGTCTCGGCGATGGAGGCCGCTTTCCTCGCCAGCGACCCCGAGGCCCCGCTCGCCCAGCGGCTCCTCGCCGCCCTCGAGGCCGGCGACCGGGCCGGCGGGGACAGTCGGGGGCGCCAGTCGGCAGCCGTCCTCGTCGTAAGCGAGGGCGCCGGGTACGGCGGCATGGACGACATAGAGGTCGACCTGCGCGTCGACGACCACACCGCCCCCGTCGAGGAGCTGCAGCGCCTGCTCGCCCTCAACGACCTCTACCTCACCGCCTCCACCGAGGAGGAGAAGGTGCCGATGACCCCGGAGCTGCGCGAGGAGCTCGAAGGCGTCGCGCGCGCCGCCGGCCACCGCGACCTCGAGAGTTGGGTCGGCGCGGAGAACTACGAGATGCGGGTCGCCGAGGACCTCTCGTGGGTCGACCGGCGCATCCTCGCGATCGCCCGCGGCGAGGAGGGCGCGCAGTGAGCGGCAGCATCCTGGCCATCGACGCCGGCACGACCGGGGTCACCGCCGTCGTCGTCTCCGACAGCGGCGACATCGTCGCCAAGGGCTACCAGGAGTTCGCCCAGCACTTCCCGAAGCCGGGCTGGGTGGAGCACGCACCGGAGGAGATCTGGCAGGCCACGCTCGAGGCCACCCGCGACGCGCTCACGCAGGTCGACGCCTCGCACCTCAGGGGCATCGGCATCACCAACCAGCGCGAGACGGTGCTGCTGTGGGACCGCGAGACCCTCGGCTCCCCCCGCCGCGCCATCGTGTGGCAGGACCGCCGCACCGCCGACATCTGCGTGCGCCTGCGCGAGGAGGGCCACGAGGAGCGCATCACCGAGCTGACCGGCCTGCGCCTGGACCCCTACTTCTCCGGCACCAAGCTGCGGTGGCTCGCGGAGCAGGAGCCGCGCACCTGGGGTCTGGTCGAGGAGGGCAGGTACGCCGTCGGCACGGTCGACTCCTACCTCATCGCCCGGATGACGCGCGGGCTCCACCACGTCACCGACGTGTCCAACGCCAGCCGCACGCTGCTGTTCGACCTCACCACGGGCGACTGGTCCGACGAGCTGTGCGGTCTCTTCGGCGTACCCCGCGACGCGCTGCCCGACCTCGTCCCCAGCTGGGGCGACATCGCGGTCAGCGACCCGCGCTCGTTCCTCGACCTCGAGCTGCCGATCGCCGGCATCGCGGGCGACCAGCAGTCGGCGCTGTTCGGCCAGACCTGCTTCGACCCCGGCGACGCCAAGTGCACCTACGGCACCGGCTCGTTCATCCTCACCAACACCGGCAGCGAGCTCGTCCGCTCCGACGCCGGCCTGCTCAGCACGGCCGCGTGGCGCTCCCCCGACGGCGAGCTCACCTACGCCCTCGAGGGCGCCATCTTCGTCACCGGGGCCGCGGTGCAGTGGCTGCGCGACGGCCTCCAGATCGTCGGGTCCGCGGCCGAGACCCAGGCGGTCGCCTCGACCGTCGACTCCTCCGACGGCGTCGTCTTCGTGCCCGCCCTCACCGGCCTCGGTGCCCCGCACTGGGACCCGCACGCCCGTGGCACGATCCTCGGCCTGACCCGCGGCACGACGCGTGCCCACCTGGTGCGCGCGACGTTGGAGGCGATCGCCTTCGAGGTGCGCGACGTCATCGAGACCATGCCGGCGCGCGACACCCTCAAGGTCGACGGCGGCGCCTGCGCCAACGACCTGCTCTGCCAGATCCAGGCCGACCAGCTCGGCGTCACCGTCGACCGGCCGCGCCTGACCGAGACCACGGCGCTCGGCGCCGCGTTCCTGGCCGGCCTCGGCACGGGGGTCTGGGACTCCACCGACCAACTGCGCGCCACCTGGCAGCTCGACCGCGCGTTCACCCCGTCCGGCGACCGTGCCGACGCCGACGCCGCCCACCGGCGGTGGACCGAGGCGGTCGAGCGGTCGAAGGGCTGGGCGACCCCCTAGCCCTGCCCCAGGATCGCGAGGTCGCGGCGGATGTAGCGCAGGTGCGCCCACTCCTCCTCGAGGATGACGCGCACGCAGTCACCGACGGTCGGGTGCCAGTCACCGCCACCCCAGGGGTTGTCGCGCTCCTCGGCGAGGTGCTCCGGCGTGACCGAGTCCAGGAACTCGGTCACCTGCCGCTGCTTCTCGGCACGGACGGCCAGCACCTCCTCGTACGTCGGTGGCTCGGGTCGGAAGATCGACATGTCGAAGCCCATCTGCGCCGCACCGTCGAAGATCTGCCCGATCTCGTGAAAGGGCTGTTCCTCACCGCGGATCGCCTTGCCCAGCCAGCAGTCGGTGGCGAGCACGAGGTGGCGCAGGGTCTGGGCGAGGGACCACTCGTCGGGCACGTGCGCGTCGACGAGGTGGACCGGAGTGGCAACCACCGTCTCCGCCCAGGCCCCTTGCGCGGCGACCCAGGCAGCCCGTAGGCCCTCGGGCGTCTCGGCCCTGCGCAGTCCACGTCCCGGGAACAGCCGGTCGAGCTCGGCCTCGACCAGGGGCACCACGTCAACCCCGTTCACCAGCAGCGTCCCGAGCTCCAGGTCGTGACTGTCGATGTCCAGCCCACCGACGTCGACGCTGCGCATCACCACGCTGCTGACGTCGGAGAAGCGGATGGTCGCGCCCTTGAGACTGGCGCTCTGGAACGTCGCGCCCTCGAACTCGTCGCCGGTGTAGGTGGTCATGCACCGATGATCCTCGCCCCCGGGCGACGACGGCCAGTGGCAACTTCGAGCGCTGTCGCAGCTGGCTCCTCGGCGACCTGGCCGGCGACTCGCCGACTGAGCAGACGGCGGCGTCGTGCGTCAGCCCAGCCGCTCCAGCGCAGCGGCGGCGTCGTCACGGGCGGCGCGCGCCTCGTCGCGCACGGCCTGGGCCTCGTCACGGACCTCCTCGGCCTCCTCGAGCGCGTCGTCCACGTCGTCGGCGTCGTTCTCCAGGTCGGCCAGCCGTCGCTTGAGCTCGTCGATCTCCGCCTGGAGCTCCAGGGCGCGCGCCTCGAGCTGCTCGACCTCGGCCTGTGCCTCCTCCCAGGCGGCATCGGCGTCCGCGACCTCGCCCTCCGCCTCGGCGAGGGCCTCCTCCGCAGCGCGCCTGGCCTTCGCGTCCGCGTCGGGGTCGGGTACGACGCTCAGCACCGGTCGCTCCGCGGGCGGCTCCGCGGGCGCGGGTGCGGCCTCGAACCCGAGTGCGTCGGGGAGCGCGACGGCCGCGGCCACGTCGACCGCGTCCACCCCGGTGGACGTCAGCGCGGTGACGAGCAGCCCGCTGCGCACCGCCTGCGCGCAGTCGGCGTCGACCATGGCGGCGGTCAACGTCGCCTCGACCTGGTCGGCGACCGCCTGCGTCACCTTCAGCCCGTGCCGACGGGCGAGACCGCGGGCGGTGGTCGTGACCGCCGCCGTGAGCTGTCGACGCTGCTTGGTCAGCGCACGGAGCTCCTCGGCCGACATCGAGGCCTGGGCCTCCCGCAGGGCGGAGCCGACCTGCAGGACCTGCTCGACCTGCTCGGTCTCGTGCCGCACCAGCAGGTCGACCACCCATGCAGCGGTCGACGGCTTGCGCAACGCCTTGAGCCGCGGGGCGAGGTCGGTGCCCTTGTGCTGCTTGACGAGCGCGTCGCGCGCTGGGGTGAACTCGGCCAGCGGGAGCCCGTAGAGCCGCTCGGCGAGCCCGAGCAGCTGCTCGGTGAGGTCGTCGCGCTCAGCCATGAGGCGAGGTCATCAGGCCGGGCCGTCCGGCTCGTCGAGCCCCTGCTCGATCGCCCACCGGGTCAGCTCGACGCGGTTGTGCAGCTGCAGCTTGCGCAGGGTGTTCTGCACGTGGTTCTGCACCGTGCGGTGGGAGAGGACGAGTCGCTCGGCGATCTGCTTGTAGGACATCCCCGTGGCGACCATCCGCAGCACCTCGGTCTCGCGCTCGGTGAGCTGCGGCCGGTCCGGGTCGTCGGCAGCGGGCTCGGAGAGCCGGCGGTACTCCCCCAGCACCAGGCCGGCCAGTCCCGGCGTGAAGACCGGGTCCCCGGCTGCCGTGCGGCGCACCGCGTCGATCAGCTGCTCGCGCGAGGCGGACTTGACCAGGTAGCCGGTCGCGCCCGCCTTCACCGCGGCCAGGACATCCTCCTGCTCGCCGCTGGCCGAGAGGATCAGCACCCGGGCGGACGGGTCGTGGCGCAGCACCGTCTCGGTGACCTCGACCCCGTTCGGTCCGGGGATCTGCAGGTCCAGGACGACGACCTGCGGGCGAGCTGCGGGGAACCGCGCCACCGCCTGGTGACCGTCGGCGGCCACCGCCACGACGTCGAAGCCGGCGTCGGCGAGGTCCCGTTCCACGGCGTCGCGCCACATCGGGTGGTCGTCGACCACCATCACGCGCAGCGCCTCGCTCACGCGTCGGACCCTAGAGGATGGCCCGGGTGCACCAACGGGAGCCACCGCCCGCGGCGGTGGCCCAGGGCGCCCGAGGCAGGGTCGTCGGCGACCTCGAGGTGCGCGATGCGGCAGGTGACCTCCGCCGACCAGCCGACCTCGCGCTCGTCGACGAGCTCGACGCCCGCCCAGGTGCCGGCCGTGACCAGTCGCGGCCCCCACGGGGTGTCCTCGAAGTCGGCCATCCGGAACGGCCCGCCGGGTGCCGGAGCCATGCCGGCGAACGCCTCCCCCAGCGCGCGGTCGCTCCAGGCGAGCACCTGCACGACCGCCCGGCCGGTGTCCCGGAGGGTCTCGGTCAGGTCGGCGTCCGGGTCGAGCAGACCGATCACGTGCGAGGGCTCGCCCAGGGCGACCACGAGGGAGGAGACCGTCAGACCGACCCGGTCGGGCCCCGAGCCGGTGGTCCACAGGGTCACCGCCCCGCCAAGACGTCCGCGGAACCGGCGTACCGGGTCGGGGTGTGGGTCGGCGAAGGGGTGGGTGTCGTGGATCGTCACGGTGCCTCCCGAGGCAGGGTCAGCGTCCACTCGGTGCCCCATGGACCGGTCGCGAGGTCGGCTCGGCCACCGAGGTCGCGCAGCCGCCCGACGATCGAGCCTGAGACGCCCAGCCGCCCGTCGGCGACCGCCTCGGACAGGCGGCCGTCCACGATGCCGGGACCGTCGTCGCGCACCGACACCGAGACCTTGTCGGGCAGCGCCTCCAGCAGCACCCACGCCGTGGCGTCCGGCCCGGCGTGCCGCTCGACGTTGTCCAGGCACGCCCGCAGCGCCGCGACGACCTCGGCCGCCCGGTCGGCGTCGAGCTCGACGGC
Source organism: Nocardioides sp. REDSEA-S30_B4 (assembly GCF_001627265.1). Taxonomy (NCBI): domain Bacteria; kingdom Bacillati; phylum Actinomycetota; class Actinomycetes; order Propionibacteriales; family Nocardioidaceae; genus Nocardioides; species Nocardioides sp. REDSEA-S30_B4. The sequence goes on from NZ_LUPI01000012.1 coordinate 81,453, forward strand.
GTGCCCCGGCAAGGAGACGACCACGCTCATCGACTCCAGCCCGGCCAGGGCGTCGGACAGGTCCACCCGGGTCGCCGGCCCGCGGGCCGAGACCCGGTCCTGGGCGCGGATCAACGCCCGCAGCGCCTCCTCCTGCTCCCCCGCGGCCCGCCCGAGCGCCGCGGCCTCTCCCCCGAGCTCGGCGCCGCGGCGCTGCACGAGCGAGAGGACCTGGAGCACCCCGTCGTGGACGGCGCGGGCCAGGCGCGCCCGCTCGGCCGCGGCCGCCGCCTCGCGCTCGGCACGGTCGCGCTCCACGGCCGCGCGCTGCAAGGACTCCACCAGGTAGCCCACGACGGGCCCACCGACGACCAGCAGGAAGATGTTGCCGTAGGTCCCCTGGGTCACGTCGTCGCGGATGAGCAGGTCCGTGCCGCCGACCAGCAGCCCGGCGAGGAGGCCGCCACGCCACCCCGCCCGCGCGGCCCAGGCCAGCATCGGCGACATCACCCAGAAGCCGGCCAGCGTGGCGTCGAACCCCTCCGGCTTCGCGACGGGGGTCAGCACCAGCGCCACGAGCGCGACGGCGAGGTCCACGGCGAGCAGCCGCCAGGTGCGACGGGACGCGTCGGCGTACGCCCAGGTGACCAGCAACGACCACGCGACGAGACCGGCCACGACGACGCCACCCAGCGCGGGGCGGACCATCTCGTCGGCGGTGTAGAGCCCGACGCCGAGGGTGTTGGCGACCAGGACCAGTCGTAGCACCGCCAGGGCGCGGAAGAGCCGGTCCTCGACGACGCGGGCCGCCGGGTCCGACCCGGTCCCCGCGGGCGCGGCGGTCAGGACGCCTTCCGCTCCCCGTCAGCGGGGGCCGGCTGGGCTGCCTGGGCGGCCTCGCTCTTGGAGAGCTCCTTGGCGCGGGTGGCGTACATGTCGACGTACTCCTGGCCGGAGAGCCGCATGATCTCGTACATGATCTCGTCGGTGATCGAGCGCAGGATGTAGCGGTCGTTCTCCAGGCCCTCGTAGCGCGAGAAGTCCAGCGGCTTGCCGAAGCGCACCACCGGGCGGGTGAACGAACCGAACTTCTTGCCCGGCGGCGCCACCACGTCGGTGCCGACGACGGCGACCGGGATCACCGGCACGCCGGTCTCGAGCGCGAGCCGGGCGACGCCGGTCTTGCCGCGGTAGAGCTTCCCGTCGTGGCTGCGCGTGCCCTCGGGGTAGATGCCGAACAGCCCGCCCTCACCGAGGACCCGCTTGGCCGAGAGCAGTGCTCCGGCAGCGGCGTCGGCACCCGAGCGGTCGATGGGGACCTGGCCCGAGCCGGAGAAGAAGGTCTTCTGCAGCCAGCCCTTGAGGCCCTTGCCCGTGAAGTACTCCGCCTTGGCGACGAAGGTGACGCGACGGGGCAGCGTGAGCGGCATGAACAGCCAGTCGGCGTAGGAGAGGTGGTTGCTCGCGAGGATCGCGGGACCCTCCGCGGGCACGTGCTCGGCACCCTCGGTCTGCGGGCGGAAGACGACGCGCAGCAGTGGACCGAGGGCGATCCACTTCAGGAACCAGTAGAACACCCCACCACCCTATTCCAATGCGGCAGGATCGCGGCATGACCGCCGCGCCCCTGCACCCCCTGGCCAGCCCGCTCGCGACCGACGCCGACCCCTCCGCCACCGGCGGACGACGGATCGGGGTGCTCCTGAGCCACGGCTTCACCGGGCAGCCGGCGTCGATGAAGCCGTGGGCCGAGGCGCTGGCCGAGAAGGGGTACGCCGTCGAGGTGCCGCGGCTCCCCGGCCACGGCACCACCTGGCAGGACCTCAACACCCGCACGTGGGACGACTGGTACGCCGAGCTGCGCGCGGCCCACGACCGACTCGCCGCCCGGACCGACGCCGTCGTCGCCGCCGGTCTGTCCATGGGTGGCGCCCTCGTGCTGCGCCTGGCGGCCGACACCCCTTCCCTGTCCGGCGTCGTGGTCGTCAACCCGGCCGTCGCCACGAAGCGTCTGGACGTGAAGCTGCTGCCGGTGCTCAAGCACGTCGTGCCGTCCTTCCCCGGCATCGCCAACGACATCAAGAAGCCCGGTGTCGAGGAGCACGGCTACACCCGCACCCCGCTCAAGGCGGCGCACTCGATGATGCGGGCCTGGGGTCCGCTGGTCGCCGACCTGCCGCGCATCAAGGTGCCGCTGCTCTACCTCCGCTCGACCGTCGACCACGTCGTCGACGAGGCGTCCGAGCCGATCATCACCGGCGGCGTGTCGGGTGAGGTCAGCGTCGTGCGACTGCCCGAGAGCTACCACGTCGCCACCCTCGACAACGACCTCCAGACCATCGTGGAGGAGTCGGCCGCTTTCGTCGCACGGGTGACCTCGTAGGCTCTTGCCCGTGCAGCGCGAGGGAGACGACGAGGCCTGGCGGTCGATCGTCGAGAACTTCGGGGAGCGGGCCGAGCTCGACGACGAGCCCGACCCCGGGCCGAGCACGCCCGCCGAGCAGCAGTCCCGGACGGATGCCTACGGCTGGGCCGTGGCCCCGGAGCCGGAGCCGGACGAGCCCGCCGAGCTGGCCGAGCCGACACGGGCGTACGGCGAGGACGAGGACACCTACGTCCCGCCCGAGCCACCGCCACTGCCGGTCCCCGAGCCCGACCGCGGCATCGCCTGGGCCGGTGTCGTCGGAGCGCCCCTCCTCCTGCTCGTCTCCCTGCTCTTCAGCATCGGGCTGCCCTCGTGGGTGGGCTACCTCATGGTGGCGTGGTTCGTGGGCGGGTTCTGCTACCTCGTCGCCCGGATGCCCAAGGAGCCCCGCGACCCCTGGGACGACGGCTCCCGGGTCTGACCGGGCACCTGCCACCTAGTGCCGCGTCCCAGAAGTTCTTGGGCGCTTCGCGCCCCCCATGGCACGCACCTCGCTGCGTTGCCGACGCTTGCGAGAGGAACGGCTATGGCTGCGCGCCGGCGCCTGGCGATGCACGCACCCTGAGGATGCCAACCGTTCAACAACTTCCGAGACGCGACACTAGCGGGTGCGGCGCGGGCGACGCGACCGTGCCCGGCGCGGTCGGGCTCCCCTGCCGAGCCCGTCCCGCACCATGCTGGCGGCGCCGACCGCACCGGCCTCGGGGCCGTGGGCGGCACGGATGACCGGCGGGACCACGCGATCGGCGGCGCCGACGAGGGAACGAGCCAGCTCGGCGCGCGCCGGCTCCAGGAGCAGGTCGCCCGCGGCGGAGACTCCCCCACCGACCACGACCACCTCGGGGTCGAAGGCCGCTACCAGGTTGGCCACGCCGGTCCCGAGCCAGCGGCCGACCGAGGCGAAGGCCTGCAGCGCGACCTGGTCGCCCTGCGCGGCCGCCTCGGTCACCATCGGCCCGTCCACCAGCGCGGGGTCGCCGTCGGCCAGGTCGAGCAGCACCCCGCCCGCCCCGGGCGACTCCAGCGCGGCGCGCGCCAACCGGACCAGCGCGTTGCCCGAGGAGTACTGCTCCCAGCAGCCGCGGCCGCCGCACTCGCAGTCGCGTCCGTCCGGCACGACCTGCATGTGCCCGAACTCGCCGGCCATCCCGTTGCGCCCTCGGTGCAGCTGTCGTCCGAGGACCACCGCACCGCCGATGCCGGTGCCGAGGGTGACGACCAGCGCGTCACGCGCACCGACCGCAGCGCCGTACGCCGTCTCCGCCCGAGCCGCGCAGTTGGCGTCGTTGTCGAGGAAGACCGGCACCTGCCAGCGCTCGGTGAGCCGGGCGCGGACCTGCTCACCGTGCCAGGGCAGGTGCGGGGCGAACATGACCCTCTCCCCCGCGGCGTCGACGAACCCGGCGGCCGCGAGCCCGACGCCCGCCACCCGGCGACCTGCGGCCACCTCCTCCACGGCCTGGGTCAGTGCGTCCTCGACGAGCTCCACCTCGACCCGCCGGCCCGGCGTCATGCGACGAGCCACCTGCAGCACCTCGCCCTCCGCGGAGACCTCCGCGGCGACGACCTTGGTGCCACCGACGTCCACACCGATGACCACCGACATCTCAGGGGCCCCGGTCAGCGCCGGGCCAGGTCGGCAGCGCCGATGAGGCCGGCGCGGTTGCCGAGGCGGGCCTTGCGGATCTCGAGGCTGGGACGGTGTCCGCGGCCGGTCAGCTGCGCCGCGAAGGCCTGACGCACCGGCTGCAGGAGGAGGTCGCCCGCCTCGCTCACGCCGCCGCCGATGACGCAGACGGCAGGGTCGAGGATCGCGGCGAGGGAGGCGATGCCCTCGCCCAGCCAGCGACCCAGGGTGGCGAGCTGCTCGACCGAGAACGGGTCACCGGCACGGGCGGCCTCGGTGATCAGTGGACCGGTGATCCGGTCGACGTCGCCATCGGCGAGGTCGAGCAGGCGTCGAGCCAGCAACGAGCCCCCGCGGGCCTCGGACCGCGCCTCGCGCACCATCGCCGACCCGGAGGCGTACTGCTCCCAGCAGCCGTGGTTGCCGCAACCGCACAGCACCCCGCCGGGCACGACCCGCATGTGGCCGATCTCGGCACCGACGCCGAACGCCCCCCGGTAGAGCGAACCGTCGAGGACGAGACCGCCGCCCACGCCCGTGCCCACGGTGACCAGCAGCAGGTCGTCCACGTCCGCCCCGGCCCCGAAGCGGAACTCCCCCCACGCCGCGACGTTCGCGTCGTTCTCGATCACGACCGGGAGGCCGAGGTCGCGCTCCAGCTCGGCCCGCAGCGCCACGTCGCGCCAGGCGATGTTGGGGGCGAACATGACCGTGGAGCGGCTCTTGTCGACGTACCCGGCCGCGCCCACGCCCACGGCGCTGACGTCGTGCTCGGCGGCCAGCCTGCGCACGAGGTCGCAGACCGCGCGCTCGATGGCCTCCTCGTCGGTGGCCGGGGACTCCACGCGCAGCTCGGCCAGGATCGCGCCGTCCTCGTCCACGACACCGCCGAGGATCTTGGTGCCGCCGATGTCGATGCCGCAGGTCAGGCTCACGCGTCGGTCTCTCTGTCGGTAGGTGTGTCGGTGTGCGGGTCGTCCCACGCGCCGTCGTCGTCGAGGTCGATGTGCTCCACGCCCTGGCGGCGCTCCTCGGTGCCGCCCTGCTGGGCCGCCATGACCCCGGCGGCCGCCTGCAGCAGCGAGGTCGCCGCCGTGGTGAGGTGCGCGCGCACCTCCGGGCTCATCTGGCGCACCACGTGGATCGTGCGGCACACCGGGCAGTAGCGGCACTCCGGGCTGCCGTTGGCCAGGTTCTCGCGGAGGTTCTCGTCGAGGTGCTCGTGCACCTGCGCGGCGGTGTGGGCGGCGTGCTCGGCGATGCCCGAGACGCCCTGGGCCCAGTCCTGACCCTGGTCCTTGGCCCAGTCCGAGAGCGCCCCGAAGAGCTTGGCCGCCTCCTGACCATTCCCTTCCGTCTCTCGGCGGAAAAGATCGGCCCGGCCTTCTCCGAAGACATGCAGGCCCGCATCCTCGAACTGCGCCACAGCCACTCCGAAACCATGCTGGCCCAGCTCGGCGATCTCTTCGCGCCGCTGGATCCGGCGGAGTTCGCCCCGGGCCTTACGGTGCTGGAGAATGCCCTGTTCGGAAAGGTGTCGCAGGACATCGGCAGCCGGGCGGACGACCTTCGCAAGATGGTCGCCGCAGTGCTGATCGAATTCGGCGCGCAGGAGGGCGTGGTCCAGCTGATCTACGACCTGCCGATC
>NZ_LUPI01000013.1:0-53973 GCF_001627265.1 Nocardioides sp. REDSEA-S30_B4
GATGACCGCGACACCGCGGTCGACCTGGTGCTGCCCGAGCCCTTCCATGAGCTGACTCTTCCAGGGACCGCCGACATTCCGAGACGCTCAGAGCCCTTCTTCAGCAGGGCCCGGGGCATCGTGACCGGACCGTGACCTGTGCCAGGACCATGGGTCTCGAGGCTCGCTGCGCTCGCACCTCGACCGGCGGGGTCGTGGGTCTCGAGGCTCGTCGCTGGCGTTCCTCGCACCTCGACCACCGGAGGCTGCGCTCGCACGTCGACCAGCGGGTACGCGACAGCCGTGTGTCGAACTGGTTTCGGCAGCCACAGGGGCGGCTCATAGGATTCTCCGCATGACCGAGACCCCGCAGCAGGCCACCGAACCGACGAGCGCGCCCGAGCGTGCCGTCGTCGTACCGGACAAGCCTGCACTGGAGGGCCTCGAGGCCACCTGGTCGCAGCGGTGGAAGGAGCAGGACACCTACGCCTTCGACCGCTCCCAGCCGCGCGAGAACGTCTACTCGATCGACACCCCGCCGCCGACCGTGAGCGGCAGCCTGCACGTCGGGCACGTCTTCTCCTACACCCACACCGACCTCGTCGCCCGCTTCCAGCGGATGCGCGGCAAGTCCGTGTTCTACCCGATGGGCTGGGACGACAACGGCCTGCCGACCGAGCGGCGCGTGCAGAACTACTACGGCGTGCGCTGCGACCCCTCGCTGCCCTACGACCCCGATTTCACCCCGCCGGCCAAGCCGGACCCCAAGAAGCAGGTCCCGATCAGCCGACCGAACTTCATCGCCCTGTGCGAGGAGCTCGTCGAGCAGGACGAGCAGGTCTTCGAGCAGCTGTGGCGCACGCTGGGCCTCTCGGTGGACTGGAAGCAGCACTACACGACCATCGGCAAGAAGGCCCAGACGGTCAGCCAGCGGGCGTTCCTGCGCAACTTCGCCCGCGGCGAGGCCTACCTCCAGGAGGCGCCGACCCTCTGGGACGTCACCTTCCAGACCGCCGTGGCCCAGGCCGAGCTCGAGGCGCGCGAGTACGCCGGCGCCTACCACCGCGTGGCCTACCACCGCCCGGACGGCACCCCGATCCACATCGAGACGACCCGTCCCGAGCTGATCCCGTCGGTCGTGGCACTCATCGCCCACCCCGACGACGAGCGGTACCAGCCGCTGTTCGGCACCACCGTCACCTCGCCGGTCTTCGGCGTGGAGGTGCCCGTCGTGGCGCACCCTGCCGCGGAGATGGACAAGGGCGCCGGCATCGCCATGTGCTGCACCTTCGGTGACCTCACCGACGTCACCTGGTGGCGCGAGCTCCAGCTGCCCGTGCGCACCGTCATCGGCCGAGACGGCCGCCTGTCCCGCGAGACCCCCGACTGGCTCGCCGCCGCCGACGAGGCCTACCAGCGCCTGGCCGGCAAGACCGTCTTCTCGGCCCGCGAGGAGATGGTCGCCATGCTGCGCGAGACCGGCGACCTCGACGGCGAGCCCAAGCCCACCCAGCGCATGGCGAACTTCTTCGAGAAGGGCGACAAGCCGCTGGAGATCGTGGCGACGCGGCAGTGGTACGTCCGCAACGGTGGCCGCGACGCCGACCTGCGCGGCGAGCTCGTGGAGGAGGGCAACCGGATCACCTGGCTCCCCTCGCACATGCAGCACCGCTACGAGAACTGGGTCAGCGGCCTCAACGGCGACTGGCTGATCTCGCGTCAGCGCTTCTTCGGCATCCCCTTCCCCGTCTGGTACCCCCTCGACGCCGAGGGCGAGCCCGACTACGACCACCCGCTGCTCCCCCGCGAGGAGCAGCTGCCCGTCGACCCGTCGACCGACGCCCCGCAGGGCTACGACGAGGCGCAGCGCGGCAAGCCGGGCGGCTTCATCGGCGACCCCGACGTCATGGACACCTGGGCGACCTCGTCGCTGACGCCGCAGATCGCCGGCGGCTGGGAGGACGACCAGGACCTCTTCGAGCGGGTCTTCCCGATGGACCTGTGCACCCAGGGTCACGACATCATCCGTACCTGGCTGTTCAGCCGCGTGGTGCGCGCCCACTTCGAGCACGGCCGGGTCCCGTGGAGCCACGCCATGCTCTCGGGCTGGATCCTCGACCCGGACCGCAAGAAGATGTCGAAGTCCAAGGGCAACGTCGTCGTCCCGACCGAGATCCTCGACAAGTTCGGCGCCGACGCCGTCCGCTGGCGGGCCGCCATGGCTCGCCCGGGCCTGGACTCCCCCTTCGACGAGACCCAGATGAAGGTCGGGCGTCGTCTGGCGATGAAGGTGCTCAACGCCTCCAAGTTCGTCCTCGGCAACGTCGGTGCCACCAGGACCGACGCCTTCGCCGTCTCCGAGCCGGTCGACTGCGCCTTGCTGGGTCGTCTGGCCCTGGTCGTGCGCCGCGCCACCGAGGCGTTCGAGGCCTACGACTACACCACCGCCCTGGAGACCACCGAGAAGTTCTTCTGGGAGTTCTGCGACGACTACCTCGAGCTGGTCAAGGAGCGCGCGTACGACGAGGACGGCGGCGAGGCCACCGCCTCGGCGAAGGCCGCCCTGGCGATCGCGCTCGAGGTCCAGCTGCGGCTGCTCGCGCCGTTCCTTCCGTACGTGACCGAGGAGGTCTGGTCGTGGTGGCAGGAGGGCTCGATCCACCACGCCTCGTGGCCCACCGAGCTCGACCTCGGCTCGGCGGCCGCGGCCGACCCCTCGGTCCTGGAGGCGGTCGCCGCGGCGCTGATCGGCATTCGCGGCGCGAAGTCGCAGGCCAAGGTGAGTATGCGCGCCGAGCTGGCACGCGTCGAGGTGACCGGCCCGGAGGCGATCGTCCGGGCGGCCGAGAAGGCTGCCGGCGACCTGCGCCGCAGTGGCCGCATCACCGGCGACCTCGTCTTCACCCCCGGTGGGGGCAGCGAGCTCTCGGTCGACGCCGAGCTGGCCGTCCAGCCCGACTGACGACGTACGACGCTGGGCGGACCTGTCGGGTCCGCCCAGACAGGTCGTCCAGCGAGATCACGGAGTGTTCGGTACGCCTGGTGCGCCGAACCCACCGTGATCCGGCTCCGTGGTCCGGCTCAGTGCCTGGAGTGGCCCTTCGCCTTGCCGTGTCCCTTGGACTTGCCCGGGCTCTTCGACTTACCAGGGCCGTTGCTCTTGCTGTGACCCTTGGCCTTACCGGGGCCCTTGGCCTTGCCGGAGCTCGTAGCCTTGCCGCTGCTCGGGGACGAGCTCTGCCCCTTGGCCTTGCCGTGCCCCTTGGCCTTGCCGTTCCCCTGACCGCCGCCGGGCGCGGTGGACCCGTGGCCGCCGGGGCTCCCGCCGCCGTTGCCCTTGGTCCCGCCGTTGCCCTTGGTCCCGCCGTTGCCCTTGGTCTTGCCGGGGCCCTTGCCCTTGCCCTTGCCCTTGCCCTTGCCGGGACCCTTGTCCTTGCCGCTGCCCTTGGCCTGGCCGGGTGAGCGGTCCGTGCCGACGCCCTGTCCCTGGGCGCTGGACGTCGGCGGAGAGACCGACGGCAGCGACGTCGTGGGCTCCGCGGACGGGGAGGGTGCTGGCTCCGACTCCTCGGGCTCGATCGCAGCTCCCGCCTGCACGACCCGCGCCGGGGGCTCGGGCTCGGTCACCAGCCCGATCGTCAGGTCAGCGAGGAGGCTCGGGACCGGGGGGACCAGTCCGCCGGCCGGGCCGAACCGGATGCTCGTCGCGATCACCACGGCGCACGCCACCGCGACGAGCGCGAAGGCCGCCATCGCCGGGCGGTGCTGGGGCGAGCGCAGCTCGGAGAGCAGCCTCAGCGGCTTCTCCTCCATGCCTGGCGCTCCTCCACGTCCCGAGTGTGTCGGCCCCGATTCTCGCGCGACCGGGCCTCCCGATCGCAATCGACCGGGCTAGACAGCCCGAGATGACTAGACAGGTAGTCCGTTCGGACTACCTGTCCAGCTGTTCGCGCGTGGGCTGCTCGCTGCGTGGGCGAGGAGATCAGGCGGACTTGCGCTTCTTGGTCTCCGACTCGCGCAGGACGAGCTCGGGGGCCTCCTCGCCGGCCACGACCGCACCTGTAACGACCACCTTCGCCACGTCGCCGCGCGAGGGCACGTCGTACATCACCTGGAGGAGGACCTCCTCGATGATGGCGCGCAGACCGCGCGCACCGGTGCCACGCTCCATGGCCTTGTCGGCGATGGCGTCGACCGCGTCGTCGGTGAAGACCAGCTCGACGCCGTCGAGGTCGAAGAGCTTCTGGTACTGCTTGACCAGCGCGTTGCGCGGCTCGGTGAGGATCTGCACCAGCGCAGGGCGGTCGAGCTTGGAGACGCTCGCGATGAGCGGGAGTCGTCCGATGAACTCGGGGATCAGGCCGAACTTGGTGAGGTCCTCGGGGCGGACCAGGGCCAGCAGGTCGGCCTCGCTGCGCTCGGCCTCACCCTTGACCTCGGCGGTGAAGCCGAGGGTCTTCTTGCCGACACGCTGCTCGATGATGTGCTCGAGCCCGGCGAAGGCACCGCCCACCACGAAGAGGATGTTGGTGGTGTCGATCTGGATGAACTCCTGGTGCGGGTGCTTGCGTCCGCCCTGGGGCGGCACCGAGGCGGTGGTGCCCTCGATGATCTTCAGCAGCGCCTGCTGGACGCCCTCACCGGAGACGTCGCGGGTGATCGAGGGGTTCTCCGCCTTGCGGGCCACCTTGTCGATCTCGTCGATGTAGATGATGCCGGTCTCGGCCTTCTTGACGTCGTAGTCGGCAGCCTGGATCAGCTTGAGCAGGATGTTCTCGACGTCCTCGCCGACGTAGCCGGCCTCGGTCAACGCCGTGGCGTCGGCGATGGCGAAGGGGACGTTGAGCATCCGCGCCAGCGTCTGGGCGAGGTAGGTCTTGCCGCAGCCGGTCGGACCGATGACCAGGATGTTGGACTTCGCGACCTCGACCTGCTCGTCTTTGGAGTGCTTGCCGCTGACCGGCTGCAGCCCCGCCTGGACGCGCTTGTAGTGGTTGTAGACCGCGACGGCCAGCGACTTCTTCGCCTGCTCCTGGCCGATGACGTAGGAGTTGAGGAACTCGAAGATCTCGCGGGGCTTGGGGAGCTCGTCGAGGCTGACCTCGGCGCCCTCGCTCAGCTCCTCCTCGATGATCTCGTTGCACAGGTCGATGCACTCGTCGCAGATGTAGACACCGGGGCCCGCGATGAGCTTCTTGACCTGCTTCTGCGACTTGCCGCAGAAGGAACACTTCAGCAGGTCACCGCCGTCACCGATCCGTGCCATGCGGTCATCCTCCCTGTGCCGCCCGGCCAGGTGCGCCGGGTCGAGTGCTGGTGTTGCTGTGGTGGTGCTCGGTCGTGCGCCCGTCAGGGCGCGGGTCGTGCTGGACCGGTCCGCCGCTCGGGCCGACCATCTGACGGTACCCCTCGCCCGCCCCCGCTGGGGCGGATGACACGGGGTCCTCGTCGTCCGATCGGCCCGAGGCGGAAGGTTCTTAGGCCAGTGCCGGGGTCTTGAGGGACTCCAGCACCGAGTCGATCAGGCCGTACTCGACGGCCTGGGTGGCGGTGAGGATCTTGTCGCGCTCGATGTCGCGGCTGACCTCCTCGACCGGCTTGCCGGTGTGGTCGCTGATCATCTTCTCCAGCAGCTCGCGCATCCGGATGATCTCGTTGGCCTGGATCTCGATGTCGGAGGTCTGGCCGAAGGTGCCCTCGGTGTAGGGCTGGTGGATCAGCACGCGGCTGTTGGGCAGGCCCATCCGCTTGCCGGGCGTGCCGGCCGCGAGCAGGATCGCCGCGGCCGAGGCCGCCTGACCCAGGCACACGGTGCGCACGTCGGGCTTGATGAAGTTGATCGTGTCGTAGATCGCGGTCAGCGCGGTGAAGGAGCCACCGGGGCTGTTGATGTAGATGCTGATCTCCTGGTCGGGGTTCATCGACTGCAGGCACAGCAGCTGGGCGATCACGGCGTTCGCGACGTCGTCGGAGATCGGCGTCCCGAGGTAGATGATGCGCTCCTCGAAGAGCTTCGCGTAGGGGTCGATCCGGCGGATGCCGTAGGACGTCCGCTCCTCCCACTGGGGGATGTAGTAGTTCATCTCGGGCCTCTCGTCACTTGGAGTGGGCCGGGCGGCCCTCGTCGGCGGCCTCGCGGGCGCTGCGGATGACCTTGTCGACCAGGCCGTACTCGAGCGCCTGGTCGGCGGTGAACCAGCGGTCGCGGTCGGCGTCGGCGACGACCTGCTCGATCGGCTGGCCGGTGTGCTCGGAGATCAGGTCCAGGAGCACCTTCTTGATGTGCAGCGACTGCTGGGCCTGGATCTTGATGTCGGAGGCGGAGCCACCCATGCCCGAGGAGGGCTGGTGCATCATGATCCGCGCGTGCGGCAGGGCGTAGCGCTTGCCCTTGGTGCCGGCGCACAGCAGGAACTGCCCCATCGAGGCGGCCAGGCCCATGCCGACCGTCGCCACGTCGTTGGGGATGTAGTTCATCGTGTCGTAGATCGCCATGCCGGCGTCGACCGAGCCACCGGGGCTGTTGATGTGGAGGAAGATGTCGGCCTCGGGGTCCTCCGCCGAGAGGAGCAGCAGCTGGGCGCAGATCGCATTGGCGTTCTGGTCGCGCACCTCGGAGCCGAGGAACACGATGCGCTCGCGCAGCAGTCGCTGGTAGATGTGGTCGTCGAGGACGCCCAGACCTGCGCCACCACCCATCATCGGGAGGTGCTCGGCGCCGCGGGCAGCGGATGCGGAGTTCGGGTTCACGTCAAGGACCCTAGCCCGTGCCGCGGACAGTTCCACGGACAATCGGGGGCTGTTCGCCGACAGCGGATTTCAGGCCAGCCACTCCAGCAGCGCCGTGTGCACCTGCGGGTGGTTGAGCAGGCCGAAGTGGTCGGTGCGCCCGACGTGGAGCACGTCGGCGTCCGGGAAGAGGCTGCGCCCGCGGCGGTCGCGCCCGTACGCCGAGCCCGGTCGCACCAGCAGGTCCCCCACCAGGTGGCCGACCGGGTGCCGTTGGGACTCGGTGAGTGTGGCGGCGACCAGCCGGTAGCGCGCGTGCGGCAGGGGCGGGACGTCCTCGGTGAGCCCGGCCACGAGGTCGTGGACCCCGGCGGAGCGCCAGTCGAGCAGCCGTCCGAAGGCGGCGGTCTCGGGGAGCACGCCGAGCCCCCGGCTGCCGTGGCCGATGCCCCAGGCGATCGGTGCGCCCAGGTGCGGCGTGCCGAGCGTGACCACGTCGGAGACCTTCGAGCTCCACGGCTCCTCGACGTCGGCGGTCACCGCACCGGCCGCACGGATGACCAGACCACCCATGGAGTGGCCCACCAGCGCGATCCGCTCGACCGGGACCGGCCAGGCCTCGACGACCTGCTGCATCAGCCCGGTGAGGGCCGCGCCGTTCTCGCGCAGGCGCAGGCCGGTGTTGGCGCGCAGCATGAGGGGCGTCCACCCGCGCGCGGCCAGCTCCTCGGCGTACGTCGTGCCGGTGCGGTCGCGGTGACGCTGCCAGTAGGACTCGTTCTCGCACAGGCCGTGCAGGAAGACGACCAGCCGCCCCGAGGCCTCCGGGAAGGCCGCGCCGAGACCCGCCGGCGTGGGGTCGACGTCCGCGCCGGCGTGGCGCACGGCCATCGGGATCGCCATCTGCGGGCGCTCCCGCAGCAGCCGGTCCCCGATCAGGCCGTTGACGGCCGAAGAGACGAAACGACCCTCGGGGGTGCTCTCCAGGTGAGGGCCCCGGCCCGTGGCGGCCACGAGGTCCAACCCGGTCGAGGCGAGCCGCAGGCCGCCGCCCACCCCGGCGTAGACGGCCGAGGCGATGCCCCGGTGCGCCCGCTCGCCGAACGACGGCGACTGTGCCCGGGTGGCCAGGCGGCCGACGCCGTAGATGCGGTCGACCCAGGCGGTGTGGGTGTCGCGGACGGTGCGGACGACGAGCTCGTCGGCCACCTCGCACAGCAGCGAGGCGGCGTCGAGCACGGTGGGGCCGGGTGCGGTGGTCACCGCGGCAGCGTACCGCCTGAGTGCACATATGTGCACTCATGTCGCGTGTGAGGCACGTCCCCGGATACACCTCGGCCCGCCCGGAGGAGTCTCCGGACGGGCCGCGGGGTACGACGGGTGGGGATCAGGCCTCGGCCTTCTCCTCCTCGGCCTCGGCGGCCGGCTCCTCGTCGGAGACGTCAGCGATGGTGCCGTCGGGCTGCAGGCCCTTGAGCTCCACGACGTTCCCGGAGGCGTCCTTGACCGTGGCCGACTCGACGATGGTCGCGAGGGCCTTGCCGCGCAGGATCTCCTGCACGAGGTCGGGGATGTGGTTGTGCTCGAACATGTGGTTGGCGAAGGACTGCGGGTCCTGGCCGGACTGCTGGGCACGGCGCACCAGGTGCTGGGAGAGCTCCTGCTGGTCGACGCCGAGCTCCTCCTTCTTCGCGATCTCGTCGAGCAGGAACTGCGCGGCGACGGCGTCGCGGACCCGGCGGTCGAGGTCGGCCTCGAACTCCTCCTGGGTCTGGCCCTCGTCCTCGAGGTACTTCGCCATGGTGATGCCGGCCATCGCGAGCTGCTGCTCGATGTTCTGGCGGCGGGCGTTGAGTTCCTCGGTGACCAGGGTCTCGGGCAGCGGGATGCTGACCTTCTCCAGCAGGGCCTCCAGGACGGCGTCGCGCGCGGCGGCGGCCTGCTCGAGGCGCTTGCCGTTGCCGAGACGCACGCGGACGTCGGCCACGAGCTCGTCGGCGGTGTCGAACTCGGAGGCGAGCTGGGCGAACTCGTCGTCGAGCTCGGGCAGCTCCTGCTCCTGGACCTGGGAGACCTTGACCTGGACCTCGACGTCCTGGCCGACGAGGTCGCCGCCCACCAGCTGGCTGGAGAAGGTCTTCTCCTCGCCGGCCGACATGCCGACCAGGGCCTCGTCGAGGCCGTCGATCATGCCGCCGCGGCCGACCTGGTAGGAGGTGCCGGTGATCTCGGCGCCCTCGAGCACCTCGCCGTCCTGCATCGCCTTGAGGTCGAGGACGACGAAGTCACCGTCCTCGGCCGGGCGCTCGACGTCGGTCAGGGTGCCGAAGCGCTGGCGCAGCGCGGTGACCTGCTCCTCGACGTCCTCGTCGCTGATCTCGATGTCCTCGACCGAGGCCTCGAGGCCGTCGTAGGTCGGGAGCTCGATGGTCGGCTTGACGTCCACCTCGGCGGTGAACTCCAGCACGTCGTTGTCCTCGAGACGGGTCACCTCGACCTCGGGCTGGGCCAGCGGCTCGAGCTCGTTGGCCTGCAGCGCCTCGACGTACTTCTTGGGGAGCACGTCGTTGATTGCCTGGTCGAGGACGGCGCCACGGCCGACCTGCTTGTCGATGACCATCGGCGGGACCTTGCCGCGGCGGAAGCCGGGGATGTTGATCTGCTGGGCGATGGCCTTGTACGCCGCGTCGAGGCTCGGCTTGAGCTCCTCGAAGGGCACCTCGACGGTCAGCTTGGCCCGGGTCGGGCTCAAGGTCTCGACGGCGCTCTTCACAGGTTTCTCCTAGGGGATCGGTGGATCGTGCGGGTGCTGCTTCGGTGCTGCTGGCTGGTGGTGCGTGCTGCTGGGCGTGCTGGGTCGTGCGGGACTCACGGGTGAGGCTGTCGGGGCGACAGGACTCGAACCTGCGATCTCCTGCTCCCAAAGCAGGCGCGCTAGCCACTACGCTACGCCCCGCCAAGCGGGCACCACCCGACCGCGGTCACGACCCTGCGGAGCCCCTTGGAGCGGATGACGGGAATCGAACCCGCGTAGCCAGTTTGGAAGACTGGGGCTCTACCATTGAGCTACATCCGCGACCCTGGAATCCTGCCACAGGCCCGCGCCCGCACCCCAAACGGGGCGCCGCCCCCCGCACGGCTCCGGCCGCGGCCCCTGCCCCGCTCAGCGGCGGTGCACCACCACGACGGCGCGGTCGTCGTCGCGGGAGCCGAGCTGCTCCACCAGTCGTGCGGCGGAGCCGTCGACACCGCCGCACAGCAGCTTCTCGGCCTCGCCCAGCAGTCGGTCCAGGCCCATCTCGAGGTCACGGCGCGGCTCCTCGACCATGCCGTCGGTGTAGAGCAGCAGCGAGTCGCCGCGCTCGAGCCTCCCGCGGGCGGTGGTGAACTCGGCGGCCGGCAGCAGGCCGAGGACCGCACCGGTGGAGTCCAGCACCGACCAGCGGCCCGACCCGGCCGCGCGGAGGACGGCGGGCGGGTGCCCGGCGGAACGGACCTCGTACTCCCCCGTGTCGAGGAGCAGCGAGAGGTGCACGGCGGTGGCGAACCCCTCCGCCCAGTCCTGGCGCAGCAGGTAGTCGTTGGCCGAGGCGAGGAACATCTCCGGACCCACCGAGCCGAGCAGGCCGCCGAAGGCTCCCGAGAGCTGCAGCGCCCGGGTGCCGGCCTGGTCGCCCTTGCCGGACACGTCCACCACGACCAGCTCCAGACGCTCGTCGTCCTCGAGGTAGGTCGCCACGACGAAGTCGCCGGCGAAGCGCGTGCCCGAGGCCGAGCGGAGCTCGGACTCGACGTGCCACCCCTCGGGGAGCCTGGGCATCCGGCCCTGCCGCAGGAGCCGATCGCGCAG
The DNA here is from genome assembly GCF_001627265.1 of Nocardioides sp. REDSEA-S30_B4. NCBI lineage: Bacteria > Bacillati > Actinomycetota > Actinomycetes > Propionibacteriales > Nocardioidaceae > Nocardioides > Nocardioides sp. REDSEA-S30_B4. Next base: position 10,559 of record NZ_LUPI01000013.1, read on the forward strand.
GTCGACGAACATCGACTCGCCGGTGAAGCCCGCGACCCCGAGGCGCGAGCGCCGGAAGGCGGTGGCGAGCACGATCACGCACATCACGAACTGCACCGCGGCGGCTCCGGCGGTGCGGATCGTGATCGTCTCCTGGAGTGTCAGGGCGATCGTGAGCATGCCCAGCACCCACACCACGAACCACGGGAGCTGGCGGGGGTTGAGCACGATGCTGCCGAGCAGCAGCGCGATCATCAGCGACGAGAACGGCGTGAACCGGGGAGCCAGGGCGACGCCGACGACGACCAGAGCGGCGAGGATCCCGAGCACCAGCACCGTGCGGTGCTCGCGGAACCGCCCCGGTGTGCTGTAGCGGCTCATCTGTGCGTCCTTCCGGGCTGGCCCGGGCTGCACCCTGGCTGGGGTGCCGACATCTTAGGGCTCACGAGGCTGCCCGGGAGCGGAACCGCGGCTGGCAGCGCGGGCACCAGAACAGGTTGCGCCCCTGGAGCTCGGCGGTGCGCACGGTCGCGCCGCAGACGTGGCAGGGCCGCTGGTCTCGTCGGTAGACGTAGACCTCGCCGCCGTGGTCGTCGCGGCGCGGCGGGCGGCCCATGGCCTCAGGGGTGTGCTTGGGTCGCACGGTGTCGATCCGCCCGGTGCGCACACCCTCGCGCATGAGCTCCACCAGGTCGGTCCAGATCGCCTGCCACTGCGACACCCGCAGGGTGCGGCCGGGCCGCATCGGGTCCAGCCGGTGCCGGAAGAGCACTTCCGCGCGGTAGACGTTGCCCACCCCCGCGAGCACCGACTGGTCCATCAGCAGGCCGCCGATCGGCGCGCGGCTCCGGCGGATCCGCTCCCAGGCCAGGTCGGGCTCGGCGTCGGCGCGCAACGGGTCGGGGCCTTGCCGCGCGACCACCGCCGCACGCTCGGCCCCGGTGAGCAGCGCGCAGGTCGTGGCGCCGCGCAGGTCGGCGTACGACGCAGCGCCGGGCGCTCCGGCCTCGAGCCGCATCCGCACCTGCCCGACGGGCCCGGGGACCTCCTCGACCACGGGGTGCACGAGGAAGGTGCCGTAGAGCCCGAGGTGGACGTGCACGAACCGGCCGCCCTCGAAGGCGACGAACAGGTGCTTGCCCCAGGCCTCGGCGCCGGTCACGACCGAGCCGTCGACCAGCGCCGCCGACTCCGCGAAGCGTCCCTGGGGGCTGGTGACGCGCACCGCGCGGCCCGCGAAGGTCGCGCTCAGCTCACCGGCGAGCCGGTGGAGGGTGTGCCCCTCGGGCACGGGTCAGGCGTCCGGGCCGAGCCCGATCGCGGACTCCGGCAGCGGCGGCAGCTCGCGGGTGCGGTCGTAGTGGTCGAGCTGGCCGATGCGGCGCACGTGGCGCTCGTCGCCGCTGAAGGGCTCGGCGAGGAAGAGCTCGACGAAGCGGGTCATGTCCTCCAGGGAGTGCATGCGGCCCCCGACGGAGACCATCTGGGCGTCGTTGTGCTCGCGGGCCAGCTTCGCGGTGTCCTCGCTCCACACCAGGGCGCAGCGGATGCCCTCGACCTTGTTGGCGGCCATCTGCTCGCCATTGCCGGAACCGCCGATCACGACGCCCAGGTCGTCGCCGCCGGCCGCGCGGGCCTTCGCCACTCCCTCGGCCGCACGCAGGCAGAAGACCGGGTAGTCGTCGAGCGCGTCGTAGACGAACGGCCCGTGGTCGACCGGCTCGTAGCCGTGCTCGGAGAGCCACGCGACGAGGTGGTTCTTCAGGTCGAGGCCGGCGTGGTCGGAACCCAGGTGGACACGCATGGCCCGCATCCTGGCAGAACCGCGCCGAGGCCATCGCACCGGTGGCGGTGTGACGTCGACCGCCCGAGCGGGCGTCCCGGGGCTGCTCGCCGTCCCGGCGGCCCCTCAGCGCAGGTACGCCGCCAGGAAGCCCGCCACGGCGGCGAGCATCGGCTCGGCGGCGTCGAACTGGTCGGGGTGGCGGTAGAACCCGTGGACCTGCCCGAGGTAGCGGGTGGCGGTCACGGTGACGCCGGCCTCGGCCAGCCGCACCGCCAGCGCCTCCCCCTCGTCGCGCAGGGGGTCGTGCTCGGCCGTCGTGACCAGGGTCGGCGGCAGCGTGTGCAGCCGCTCGCTGAGCAGCGGGGCGAGGTCGGGGTCGCGCAGGTCGTCGGGCGAAGCGGCGTACTGCTGCCAGTACCAGGCGGCCTCGCGGGGGTCGAAGCCGTCGGCGGCGGTGCGGTAGGAGTCGAAGCCGGCGGTGGGGTCGAGGAACGGGTAGACCAACGCGAGTGCCTGCACCCGGCCGGGGTTGCGCAGTGCGCCGACGAGGGCGAGGTTGCCGCCGGCAGAGTCGCCGTGCAGGCCCACCGGGCCGGCCAGCCCCTCGTTCCCGGCGTGGTCAGCCAGCCAGGCCAGCACGGTGTCGACGTCGTCGGGGGCGGCGGGGAAGCGGTGCTCGGGCGGACGGCGGTAGTCGACGCTGAGCACGGCTCGGCCCGAGCGCACGGCGAGCAAGCGGGCGAGGTTGTCGTGGACGTCGACGTCGTGGAAGACGAAGCCGCCCCCGTGCAGGTGCACGACCACGCCCGGTGCCGCGCCGTCAGGGCGGTAGAGCCGGCACGGCACTCCCCCGGCGTCGAGATCGCGGACCTCGGCCACGGAGACGCGCGGGTGCGCGGCGGCCTCCGCGCGGGCAGCACGACGCGAGGCCTCGATGTCGAAGCTCTCGTCGAAGACCTTCGGCTCGCCGGCGGCGACCTCGACCGCCCGCCGGGCCTGCGGGTGCAGCACCGTGCTCCCCCTCCTCAGCGCTGCATCAGCGCGTCGAGCCCCACGCCGATGGCAGCGGCGACCCGGAAGTCCACGCGCTGGTCGGGGACGTCGATCGTGTAGCGGTCGCGCAGCTTGAACTGCCGCTCCGAGCTCATCAGCGGGGTGCCTTCGGTGGAGGTGAAGTCGAAGTGGATGGTGAGGAAGGGCAGGTCCATGAAGCGGCGCAGGAGGGCCACGCCCTGGCTGCGCTCCTGTCCGGTGCCGGCGAAGCCGGGGCCCTCCACGTGGTAGGTCGAGCGCAGCAGGCTGGCGCCGAAGTCCTTGCGGAAGAAGCCGATCTGGCGCCGCTGCTCGTCGTAGATGTCGTAGCCGGCGTTGAGGTCGAGCTTCTTGCGCGCCTTGAAGGAGAAGACCGGACGGGTCTTGGAGTCGTCGGTGTAGAAGGTGACCTCCTCCTTGAACGCCAGTCGCTTCTGCTGCGCCACGGCCATCAGCTGGCCCTCGGTCCCGTCCGGGTTCGCCGCGTAGATCTCGTAGCGGTTGGTCGTCATCGCGAACTTCTGCTTGATGAAGAAGCGCGGGAGGTACATCTCAGCGGCCATGGGCAGAAACTATCCGAGGGGTCGCCGGAAGGCGTGCGCGAGCGACCCTTCGGCCGTGCGCGAGCGACCTCTCGGCGGTCAGGCGTCGAGGCGGTCAGGCGTCGAGACGGGCGAGCTCCTCCTCCACCACCGACGGGTCGAGCTTGGTGAAGACCGGGGTCGGCTTGGCAATGGGGGTGCCGACGACGATGGGGCGGGACTCCCAGGCCGGGGTGGCGGAGTAGTCGCCGGTGATGACGGGGTACGTCGTCAGGCCGGCGCCGTTGTCGGGCTCGAGCTCGTCGACCTGCTCGATGACCGGCATCGGGAACTTCTCGCCCTCGCCGCCGAGGACGGCGTGCACCTTGTTGGCGGCGTGCGGGAGGAACGGCGCGAGCAGGGTGTTGCAGTCGCTCACGCACTGCAGCGCCACGTGCAGGACCGTGGCCAGCCGCTCGCGCTGGGACTCGTCCTTCATCTTGTAGGGCTCGGTGACCGTGAGGTACTTGTTCACCTCGCCGACGACCCGCATCGCCTCGGCGATCGCGGCCCGCAGCCGGTGCCGCTCGATGAGCGAGCCGACCGACTCGAAGCCGCCTCGGACGGTGGCGAGCACGGTCTCGTCGACCTCCTCCAGCGGGCCGGCCGCGGGCACCTCGCCGAAGTTCTTGGCGACCATCGTGGCGGTGCGGTTGACCAGGTTGCCCCATCCGGCGACCAGCTCGGAGTTGTTGCGGGTGACGAAGTCGGCCCAGGTGAAGGCGGCGTCGGAGGTCTCCGGGCCGGCGGCGCAGATGAAGTAGCGCAGCGGGTCCGGGCCGTAGCGCTCGAGCATGTCACGCACGTAGATCACGTGCCCGCGGCTGGTGGAGAACTGGGCGTCGCCGAAGGTGAGGAACTCGCTCGAGACGACCTCGGTGGGCAGGTTGAGCACCCCGAAGGCGCCCGGCTCCCCGCCCCGCTCGCCCTGGCCGTTGTGCGCCAGGAGCTCGGCGGGCCAGATCTGGGAGTGGAAGACGATGTTGTCCTTGCCCATGAAGTAGAACGCCTCGGCGTCGGCGTCGTTCCACCACTCGCGCCACTTCTCGGGCTCGCCGAGTCGACGGGCCCACTCGATCGAGGCCGAGAGGTACCCGATGACGGCGTCGAACCAGACGTAGAGCCGCTTGTTGGGCTGGTCCTCCCAGCCCGGCACCGGGATGCCCCAGTCGATGTCGCGCGTCATGGCGCGCGGACGGATCTCCTCGAGGATGTTCTGGGAGAACTTGATGACGTTGGGACGCCACGTGCCCGAGGCCTCGCGGCCGTCCAGCCACTCCCCCAGCGCGTCGGCCACGGCCGGCAGGTCGAGGAACCAGTGCTGGGTCTCGACGAACTGCGGGGTCTCCCCGTTGATCTTCGAGCGCGGCTCGAGCAGGTCGGTCGGGTCCAGCTGGTTGCCGCAGTTGTCGCACTGGTCGCCGCGCGCGTCGGCGTACTTGCAGATCGGGCAAGTGCCCTCGATGTAGCGGTCGGGCAGGGTGCGGCCGGTCGACGGGCTGATCGCCGACAGCGAGGTCTGCTCGACCATGTAGCCGTTGCGCAGGCAGGTCGAGAACATCTCCTGCACCACGCCGTAGTGGTTGCCCGTCGTGGTGCGGGTGAACAGGTCGTAGGAGAGCCCGAGGCCCTGGAGGTCCTCGACGATGACGCGGTTGCTGTCGTCGGCGAGCTCGCGCGCGGTCTTCCCCTCCTTGTCGGCGGTGACGAGGATCGGGGTGCCGTGCTCGTCGGTGCCGGAGACCATGAGCACCTCGTGGCCGGCCATCCGCATGTAGCGGCTGAAGACGTCGGAGGGCACTCCGAAACCGGCGACGTGGCCGATGTGGCGGGGCCCGTTGGCGTACGGCCAGGCGACGGCGGACAGCACTCTGCTCATGGCCCCGATCCTAAGGATCCCCACGACCGGTTTATGAGCCGGTGGTCATCGGGCAGGGTCGGGGCATGGACCTGCTGCTCGCCGAGGACCTCATGCTCCTGCTGCTCGACGACGAGACCGGCGCCGTGCGGCAGACCCACCTGCGCCCGCTGCTGGGCGGTGCGGTGCTCGCCGACCTCGCGCTCACCGGCGCCGCGGAGGTCGAGGAGAAGCGCGGCGTGTGGCACACCGCGAAGGTGCACCCCGTGGACGGGGCCCGGCCCTCGGACGCGCTGCTGGCGGCGGCGTACGACGAGGTGGCGGCCAAGCCGCGCTCGGCCCAGGACCTCGTCAACCGCATCGGCAAGCCGCTCAAGGACGACGTCACCGAGCGGCTGGTCGAGCGCGGGCTGGTGCGACGCGAGGAGCACCGGGTGCTGGGGATCTTCCCGACCACGCGGTGGCCGGCGGAGGACCTCGCCCACGAGCAGCAGGTACGCCGCCGGCTCGGTGACCTCCTGGTGCGCGGCCTCACCCCGGACACCCGGACGATGGCGCTGGTGGCGCTGCTGTCGGCGGTGGACCTGGCGCACAAGGTCGTGGACCGGGAAGGGCTGTCGGGCGGCGAGGTGCGCAAGCGCGGCAAGCGCCTGGTCGAGCAGATGGACGACGGTGACTGGGCGGCCAAGGCCGTCCGCGACGCCGTCGCGGCGATCACCGCCGCCGCGGGCGCCGCCGCGGTGGCGGGCGGGGCGGCAGCAGCCAGCAGCTGAGCGGTCGCGGGCAACGCGGACCGGCCGGCTCAGCTCCAGCGCTTCACGTGCCAGTGCGTGCGCTTGCGGATCTCGGGCAGCCGAGCGTAGAGCCGGTCCCCGGGGCAGGCGGTGTCGTTGGTGTCGCGGTGCCCGTCGATGACCTTCAGCCGCACCCAGCCCTTGGGGTACTTGTCCGAGCCGTGGCTGTAGACGCGGGTCTTCCCCCGCGGCTTGCGGTCGTAGCGGTCGAGCTTCCAGGCCGCCAGGCGCACGATCGCGGTCACGATGCGGTCCACGGCGGCAGCGGACTCGTAGTTGCCGATCACGGCGACGCCGACCGAGGTGTGGTTGAAGCCGAGCGTGTGCGCACCACGGATCGGGCGGCTCGGCCCGCCGGCGCGCCCTACCCAGGTGCGGCCGAAGCGGTCGACGAGGAAGTTGTAGCCGATGTCGGACCAGCCCAGCGAGCGCGTGTGGTAGCGGTAGAACGAGCGGATCAGGGCCGGCACGTCCCGGCGTGAGTAGTCGTTGCCCGAGGCCGTGTGGTGCACGTGCACCTGCTGGATGGTGCGGCACAGCACCGGCTTGCCGTCGCGCCAGGACTCGTCGGCACCCCAGTCCTTGCGGCTGCGCAGGTCGGGCTGCGGCGCGCGGACCTTGGCCTTCGACGTGGGCTCGTCGGTCGGCTCGTCCCCCGGGTCCGCACCGGCGCGGGCCGCGGCCGCGGTGTCCCGGCCGGGGTCGACGAGCGCCGTCGGCGGAGCCGACCCAGAGCGGCTGGGTGCCGCGACGGGCGGCCCTGCCCTCGGCGCTCGTCGGGTCGGGACCGTCCTCCAACAGGGGCAGGGTGCGCCAGGCCGACCACGACCCGGCACGTCGGGTCCGCACCCGCACCCGCCGCGGATCGTTCGCACCGGCACGCCAGGTCAGGCCGACGAGGGCGAAGTCCTCGGTCGCCATCGGGCCGGTGCGCCAGGTGGTGTCGGAGCCGCGCGTGGCCGAGCGGGGCGCGTCGAGCGGGACCTCGTCAGCCGGCAAGCGGCCCGAGTCGGAGCGGACCGCCGAGGCACGGGCGGCGAGCGGCACCGTCACGGCGGCACCGACGACGGCCGCGCCGCCGAGGAGGCGGCGACGGTGGACAGGGGGAAGGGACGGACGCCGAGACATCATCTCCATCATGCGTCACACCGGTCACAGGTGTCGACCGACGCGGGTGAGTGCCCCACCCGGTCGGGTGCGGCAGGGTCGGGGCATGCAGCCCACCGTCATACCCCTCCCGGTCTCGGCCGTCTCCAGCCTCGGCGGCTGGCGCGCCTCGCGTCCCGCGCGCCGGCTCGCGGCGGTCCTCCGGCCGTTCTGGGTGGTCCCGGCCGCCTGGTGCCTCGTGGTCGTGGGGCTCGGCCTGCTGCTGCCCTACGTCGAGCTCACCTGGCTCGTCGACCGGGTGCCGCTGCTGTTCCCGGGAGGCGTCGACGGAGCGCGCACCGTGCTGTCGACCATCGCCGGCGCGATGATCTCGGTGACCGGCCTGGTCTTCTCGATCACGATGGTGGTGCTGCAGCTCGCCTCGAGCCAGTACTCCCCCCGCGTGCTGCGCACCTTCCTCGAGGACCGCCTGACCCAGCACACCCTGGGCGCCTTCGCGGCGTCGTTCGTGTACGCCCTGACCGTGCTGCGCTCGGTCGACGGTCGCGTCGAGGAGGGCGTCGACAGCCAGGACGGGGTCCCGCAGCTGGCGATCACGCTGGCCTACCTGCTGGTGCTGGTCGCGGTGGCGATGTTCCTGGCCTTCATCCACCGCATCACGACCTCGGTGGGGGTCGCCAGCATCCTCCAGCGCACCGCGCAGGACTGTCGCACGCTCCTCGTCGAGGGACAGCACTCCGGCTGGCCGCACGAGCGGCCGGAGCTGCCCGACCTCCCCGGTCCCCACGTGATCGCGGCTCCGCGCAGCGGGTACCTCGACCGCATCGACGTGGTGCCCCTGGTCCGGGCCGCCCGCGCCGCCGAGGTGCGGGTCGAGGTGCTGGTGCCGATCGGGGGCTTCGTGGTGGAGGGCAGCCCGCTGCTCGCGGTCCACGGCGACCCGGCCGATGTCCCGGCCGACCCCGACGACCTGCTGTGCCGGGTCGCGCTCGTCTCGGACCGGAGCATGGAGCAGGACCTGGGCTACGGCGTACGCCGGTTGGTCGACGTGGCCGAGCGAGCCCTGTCGCCCGGGGTCAACGACCCGACCACGGCCGTGCAGGTCCTCGACCAGCTGCACGACCTCCTGCGCCGGATGCTCACCACGCCGGCGATCTGGCCGGTGCGGCTCGACGACGACGGGACGCCGCGGCTGGTCCTGCGTCAGCCCAGCACCGCGCAGGTGGTCCGCGACGCCCTGGCCGACATCGCCCACTGGGGCGAGGACCACCGGCGCGTGCGCGAGCGCGTCGAGGCCGTGCTCATCGAGTTGCGGGTGGCCGCGCTGCCCGAGCACCGGGCGGCCCTCGACCTCTGAGCCGCCCTGATCGTGCGGCACGGACGCCGCACCGGTGCGACGTCAGCTGAAGTCGAGCTCCGCCGTGCGCGACCGCTTGAGCTCGAAGAAGTGCGGGTAACCGGCGAGCAGCACCGCACCGTCCCAGAGCCTCCCGGCCTCCTCACCGCGCGGGATGGAGGTGAGCACCGGGCCGAAGAAGGCGGTGCCGTTGACGGCGATGGTGGGGGTGCCCACCTCGTCGCCGACCTGGTCCATGCCGGCGTGGTGGGACTTCTTGATTGCGTCGTCGTAGGACGAGTCGTCCCAGGCGTCGAGCAGCGAGGCGGGCAGGTCCACCTCGGCCAGCGCCTCGGCCACGACCTCCTTGGTCGCGCCGCGACCGTCGGTGTGGGTGCGGGTGCCGATGGCGGTGTAAAGCGGGAGGGTCACCTCGTCGCCGCGCTCCTCGATGGCGGCGCGCACGACCCGGACCGGGCCCCACGCGTCGGCCAGCATCGCGCGGTAGTCGTCGGGGATGTCCTTGTCCTCGTTGAGGTAGGCCAGGGACATCTGGTGCCAGGCCACCTCGATGTCGCGGACCTCCGCCACCTCCAGGATCCACCGCGAGGTGATCCAGGCGAACGGGCAGAGCGGGTCGAACCAGAAGTCAGCCTTGTCCATGCAGGCACGAACAGAACCGGACCGCGGTCCTATTCCTTGCCGCTCTCCTCGGCCGGCGCGTCCTTCGGCACCCGGACCTTCAGCACGTCGCGGGAGCGCCCGATGACCTCGGTGCCCAGGTAGACCACGCGGATGCGGTGCTTGCCGGGCTCCACGTTGCGCAGCTTGACCTTCCCGGTCCCCTGCTCGACGCGGGCCTCGACCTCGCGACCGTCGACCTTGACCACCACCGGACCGGCAGGGCCGTCGACGCCACGGGCCTCGACCAGCAGGTCGAGCACGACGTGCCGGCGCACGTCCGGCTTGCGACGGGTGCCCTTGTCCACGACCTTGATGCGGGCCTCGGCGGTGGTGCGCGACGTCGTCGTCGTGCGGTGCGCCGCCTCGAGCACCTGGGTCTGCGTGGCGTAGCCGCGACGGCTGACCTCGACCCGGACCGCCACGAGACGGCCCACGTCGGCGGTGCCCAAGCGGTAGCGCAGCCCGTCTCGCCCGTCGACCGGCTTGCCGTCGCGCAGCCAGGTGTAGGTGACCTCGGCGTCCTCGGGCGTGACGACGGTGCCGGGGTCGACGGTGAGCCGCTCGCCGCGCGCAGGCTCGCCCCCGAGCTTCCAGGGCTCGTCGAGCACGATGCGGCCCGGTGCGACCCGCTCGGTGGCCGGCGAGGTGACCACGAGGTCGTGGTAGCCCTCGCGCACCGCGGTGACCTGCGAGGTGATGCGCGCATCCATCAGGCCGGGCGTGAGCTTGAGGCGGTTGCCGGTGGCGCCCTCGATCGGCTCACCGTCGGCGAACCACTGCACGGTGGTGGAGTCGGCGGCGGGCTCGAAGTCACCGCGGCTGGTCGTGAGCGTCTCGGCGACCCGGGCCGTGCCCTCCAGGGCGGGGGCCGCCGCGGCGACCAGCGTGCCCGGCTGCACCTTGCGGCTGCGCGGGGTGGAGGCGGTGCCGTCGACGTAGCCCTTGCTGCGGGCGGTGACGACGACGCTCAGACGCGTCTTGCGCTGCGCGGGCGTCGGGGTGAACGTGGCCTCGGTGGCACCCGGGATCGGCTTGCCGGCGGCGTACCACTGCAGCTGCTGGCTGGCCGACGGCGTCCAGCTGCCCGTCGTGGCGCGCAGGGTCTCGCCGACCGCGGCGTCGCCGGTGATCGTCGGCTGCTCGGTGGCCTCGACCTCGCGGTCGTTGAAGTGGATGAACCCGTTGGGCCAGTAGCGGTCGCCCTTGGTGATGCGGCGCCAGTGGAAGTCGCCGCCCCAGAAGTCCTCCGACACGATGATCTCGCGCTTGGAGACGACCTTCTCGACGTAGGCGACGTGGCCGTTGGACCCGGCGTAGCCCTGGTGGCTGTCCCACCAGGCCACCGAGCCGACCATGGGGGTGTCGTCGGTGATGCGGGACATCGCGTGCCCCCAGTTGGACGCGTTGCCGCTGCCCTCCCAGGGACGCTCGGACGACATGCCGCTCTGGACCATGCGGTAGGCGACGTAGTTCGTGCAGTTGTGGCCGGTGTACATCCGCCACCACATGCGGTCGTTGTTGGCGCGGTAGCCACGGTTGCCGTAGCCCTTGTCCGCGCAACCGGCGTAGCCGTCGCACAGCGCGACCTGCTCCGCCGCGGCCGGGGGCGCGAAGGGTAAGCCCACGGCTACGAGAAAAGCCGCGAGCGACACGCCGATCAGGCCACGAATCCTGGTCACGAGGCGTGAGTAAACCGCATGTCAAGCACCGACACGCCGACCGTGACCAAATTTTCACATTGGTCACACCAGTCCCGATGGTCCCGTCAGCCACGGGACCTCGGTCCCACGCCGGGCTCCCACCGACGCTCGCTGGACTCTCGCACGCACCCGCGGGAAAGGGCTCGACAGGCGGTGACATGATCGGCGCCATGCCTGGAACCAACCTCACCCGGGACGAGGCCGCCACCCGCGCCGCCCTCCTGGACGTCACGTCGTACTCCATCGACCTGGACCTCACGACGGGCGAGAAGACCTTCGCGTCCACCACGACCCTGGAGTTCTCCTGCACCGAGCCCGGTGCCGAGACCTTCGCCGACCTCGTCGGCGCCGTCGTCCACGAGATCACGCTGAACGGCGAGTCGATCGACCCCGCCACGGCGTACGCCGACAGCCGGATCACCCTGACCGGCCTGGCCGCCGAGAACACGCTGGTCGTCCGCGCCGACTGCGCCTACTCGCACACCGGCGAGGGCCTGCACCGGTTCGTCGACCCGGTCGACGGGCGCGTCTACCTGTACAGCCAGTTCGAGGTGCCCGACGCCCGCCGCGTCTTCACCACCTTCGAGCAGCCCGACCTGAAGTCGGTCTTCCGCTTCACCGTCACCGCGCCGGAGGACTGGAAGGTCGTCTCCAACGCCCCCACCCCCGAGCCGACGCCGCTCGGGGACGGCAAGGCGCAGTGGGCCTTCGAGCCCACCGAGCGGATGTCGACCTACATCACCGCCCTGGTGGCCGGCGAGTACCACGAGGTCCAGGACGTCTACGAGGGCAAGCACGGCACCATCCCGCTGGGCCACTTCTGCCGCCAGTCGCTGGTGGAGTACCTCGAGCGCGACCGCGAGGAGATCGTCCGGCTCACCAAGCAGGGCTTCGAGTTCTTCGAGGAGCTCTTCGACTTCCCCTACCCGTTCGGCAAGTACGACCAGCTCTACGTGCCGGAGTACAACATGGGCGCGATGGAGAACGCCGGCGCCGTGACGCTGCGCGACGAGTACCTCCCCCGGTCCCGCCAGCCGCGCTCGTTCTACGAGTTCCGCGCCTCGGTGATCCTGCACGAGATGGCGCACATGTGGTTCGGCGACCTGGTGACCATGAAGTGGTGGGACGACCTGTGGCTCAACGAGTCCTTCGCCGAGTGGGCCTGCTACCACGCCGAGGTCGAGGCCACGGAGTACGACGACGCCTGGACCGGCTTCGCCAACGCGCGCAAGCAGACCGGCTACCGCCAGGACCAGATGCCGTCGACCCACCCGATCGCCGCCGACAACCACGACCTGCACGCGGTCGAGGTCAACTTCGACATGATCACCTACGCCAAGGGCGCCTCGGTGCTCAAGCAGCTGGTGGCCTGGGTCGGCATCGAGGACTTCATCGCCGGCCTGCGGCAGTACTTCAAGGACTTCGCGTTCGGCAACAGCGAGTTCAAGGACCTGCTGGCCGCCCTCGAGAAGGCCTCGGGCCGCGAGCTCACCGGCTGGGCCCAGGAGTGGCTGCAGACCGCGGGCGTCAACACGCTCTCCCCCGAGATCGAGCTGGACGCCGACGGCGCCTACTCCCGCGTCGCGGTCCGCCAGACCGCCCACCCGGACTGGCCCACCCTGCGTCGCCACCGCATCGGCATCGGCTGCTACTCCTACGACGACAGCGGCTCGCTCGTGCGCACCCGCTACGTCGAGACCGACGTCGAGGGCGAGCTGACCGAGATCACCGAGCTCGTGGGCGAGCAGCAGCCCGACCTGCTGCTGCTCAACGACAACGACCTGGCCTACGCCAAGATCCGTCTCGACGAGCGCTCGCGGGCCACCGCGATCGAGGGGCTCTCGAAGCTCGACGACTCCCTGGCCCGCGCGCTGGTCTGGGGTGCGGCCTGGGACATGACCCGCGACGCCGAGATGCCGGCCACCGACTACGCCGAGCTGGTGCTGGCCAACATCGGCCAGGAGACCGACGCCTGGGGCGTCTCGCGGATCCCCGCGACCGCCGCCACCGCGGTCAACCTCTACTCCGACCCGGCTCGGCGCGAGGCGCTGCAGACCCGTTGGGAGGAGGGCCTGCGCGAGCTGGCCCTGGCCGCCGAGGCCGGCTCGGACCACCAGCTGACCTTCGTCCGCTCCTACGCCGGGGCAGCCCGCTCCGAGCAGGCGCTGTCGTTCGTCGAGGGGCTGCTCGACGGCACCGAGCAGCTCGAGGGCCTCGCCGTCGACCAGGACCTGCGCTGGTCGCTGGTCACCTCGCTCGCCGCCACCGGCCGCGCCGGCGACCGGATCGAGCATGAGCTGGCCCAGGACTCGACGATCTCCGGCCAGGAGCACGCCGCCGCCGCCCGCGCCGCCCAGCCCGACGCCGACGCGAAGGCCGAGGCATGGAGGCTCGCGGTCCTCGACGAGTCCACGCCCAACGAGACCGCCCGCTCGATCGTGTTCTCGTTCGTGCGCACCGGCCAGGAGGAGCTGCTGGCGCCGTACGTCGAGAAGTACCTCACCGCCGGCGAGCAGGCCTGGGAGCACCTCGGCACCCACCGGGCCTCGACGGTCCTGGGCTACATCTTCCCGACCCCGCTGGCCTCGCCGGAGCTGGTCGAGAAGGTCGAGTCGTGGCTGGCCACGACCGACGCCCCGGTCCCGGCGCAGCGCTACGTCCGCGAGGGCCTGGCCGACGCCCAGCGGGCGCTCGCTGCCCAGGCCTGCGACGCCGCCCGGTAGCCGAGGCGTCACTCACGCACGCTCGAGAGGTCACTCCCGCACGGTCGACGTGCGGGAGTGACCTCTTCGTCGTACGGCGGCGGGCGACGGGCGTGCGTCAGCGACCTCTCGGCCGCGCGCCAGCGACCTCTCGGCCGTGCGCCAGTGACGGCTCGGCCGTGCGTGAGTGACTTCTCGGCGGTCAGGCGCCGGAGTGGAGGGTGCGCGGGGGGCGGGCGTGCTCGGCGAGCATCTCGATCCCGCGGCGCAGGCCGCCGGCGAGGTCGCCGGTGGCGAAGTCGGTGCGCATGTGCAGCACCGCGATCTCGACCTCGGCGTCGGTGAGGTGACGGCGCACGTGGGCGCCGGTGACGACCTCGAGCAGACGGCGGGTGGGGTCGACCATCACCAGGATGCTGCGCGAGGGCGCGACCAGGGTGTTGTGCAGCTGGGTGGCGAAGACGCGGGGGTCCTCGCCCTCGGCGTTGCCGACGAAGACCGAGATCTCCGCGCGGCAGGTCTGCTCGGCGCGCCGGATGGTCGCGTCGAGCTGGGCCCGCTCGGAGGCGGTGAAGGGGTCACCAGCGGCCACTGGCACCTCCGGCCTGGGAGCCCTCGCCATCGGGCCCGGCCAGCTCGACGGTGGCCTTCCGGGGGCCGCCGAGCCACTGGTTCTCGACCTCGGGGGCGCCGGGGGCGACGCGCTCGCCACGCGCCAGCGGCGGGCCGTAGACCATCGCGGTGATCACCAGCGCACCGAGCAGCGGCAGACCGACGGCGACCAGCAGCACGAACACCGGGTCGACCGGGTCCGGGTCGGACCAGCCGGTCGGCACCTCGGCCGCAGCGGGAGCCGCGGTGAGCACCGCGAGGGAGACCGCGGTCAGGACGGTGGCGCCCAGCGCGAGGAACGCGGCCAGGGCACGACGGACGGTGGGGGCGAGCTGCGAGGTCACGCGCGCCAGGATAGTGGCTCGGCGCTCATCCCTCCGCGCGGTCCGCCGGCGCGGGTGCGCAACGTGACGGGCGTGACACCGGACCCACGCTCGGGGTGGTTCGATTCCTCGCCGCTCCCCCGGTTTACTGGCCGGCATGTTCTCCCTAGCCGACACCTGCACGGCGGACGAGTGGTGGTGCACGCAGGTCCAGGACTGGACCGGCAACGAGTCACTCGCCCGAGCGGCCGACGTCCTCATCGGGGTCCCCCTCGCCCTGCTGGGGCTGCTCCTGATCGGGCTCGTGGTCCGCTGGGTGCTCCACCGTCTCGTCGACCGTCTCGTCAACAGCGCCGAGGACGGCGTGCTGCCCGCCCGGGTGCCCCGCTTCTCGCGCGGCCGCTCCACCAAGGCCGAGCAGGAGGTCGCCGCGCGCGACTCCATCACCCAGGCACGTCGCGTCCAGCGGGCCCAGACGATGGGCAGCCTGCTGAAGTCGATCGTCACCGGCCTGCTGATCGCCATCATCGGCACGATGATGCTCAGCGAGATCGGCGTGAACATCGCCCCGATCATCGCCTCGGCCGGCATCGTCGGCCTGGCGCTGGGCTTCGGCGCCCAGTCGCTGGTCAAGGACTTCCTCTCCGGCATCTTCATGATCTTCGAGGACCAGTTCGGCGTCGGTGACGTCGTCAACGTCGGCGAGGCCATCGGCACCGTCGAGGCGGTGTCGCTGCGCGTGACGCGGCTGCGCTCGCTGGACGGCACGGTCTGGTACGTCCCCAACGGCGAGATCATGCGCGTCGGCAACCTGTCGCAGAACTGGTCGCGCGCGGTCATCGACGTCGGCATCGCCTACGACTCCGACGTCGTGCACGCCAAGAAGGTCCTCGCCGAGGTCGGCGAGTCCCTGTGGGACGACGACGACTTCCGCGACCTGCTCATCGAGCAGCCGGAGGTCACCGGTGTCGAGGGCCTCGGCGCCGACTCCGTGGACCTGCGGATCATGGTCAAGACCGCCCCGCTGCAGAACTGGGCCGTGGCCCGCGAGCTGCGCCAACGCATCAAGGCCCGCTTCGACGCCGAGGGCATCGAGATCCCCTTCGCCCAGCGCGTGGTGTGGCACCGCGAGGAGACCGCGGCCGCCGCCGAGCTGGCGGCCAGGGAGCCCCGCGGCTCCGACGACGCCTGATCCGGCACCCAGCACCCGGCACCCAGCGCCGTACGCCGAAGGGCCGGCCCCCCAGCATCTGCCAGGGGGCCGGCCCTTCGTGCGTGGTCGGTGCGGCGGTCGGCTCAGGCCAGCGCGGCGTCGAGCGTGATGGTGGTGCCGGCCAGCGCCTTGCTGACCGGGCAGTTGGCCTTCGCGCCCTCGGCGGCCTCGACGAACTGCTCCTCGGTGATGCCCTCCACGGTGCCGCGGACGGTGATCTTGATGCCCGTGATGCCGGTGCCGACGGTCAGCTCGACCTCGGCGCTGGTCTCCAGCGTGGTCGGCGGGGTGCCGGCCTTGGACAGCCCGGCCGACAGCGCCATGGAGAAGCAGGAGGAGTGCGCGGCAGCGATGAGCTCCTCGGGCGAGGTCTTGCCGTTGGCCTCCTCGGAGCGGGAGGGCCAGGACACGTCGAAGCTGCCGACGCCGGAGGACTGCAGCTCCACGCTGCCGGCGCCCTCGGCGAGGGAGCCCTGCCAGGTGGTCTTCGCGGTGCGGGTGGTGGCCATGACGGTGAACTCCTGGGGTGCGTGGGTCAGGGCTCGGCCCTGCGGTCGAGCCCACTGTTCCACGCCGGGTGTGAGCCGCCACCGCCCGATCGGCATGATGGACCGGTGAGCTTCTACGACGAGATCGGCGGCGAGGAGACCATCACCCGCATCGTGGCCCGCTTCTACGCCGGCGTGGCCGGTGACGAGGTGCTGCGCCCGATGTACCCCGAGGAGGACCTGGGCCCGGCCGAGGAGCGGTTCCGGCTCTTCCTCATGCAGTACTGGGGCGGCCCCACGACCTACAGCGAGCGACGCGGCCACCCGCGGCTGCGGATGCGCCACGCGCCCTTCCCGGTCGACCCGACCGCGCGCGACCACTGGCTCAAGCACTTCCGCGACGCCCTCGACGAGGTCGCGCTGCCGCCGGAGCAGGACCAGCAGTTCTGGGACTACGTCACCCACGCGGCGCAGTTCATGGTCAACACGATGGAGACATGACCTCCAGCAGCGGAGCACGGACGTCATCGTCGGGACGACGCGGCCGGCCCGACGCCGGGTCGAAGAACACCAGCACCACCCGGGCCCGGGCCAGGAGCACCTCCCGCTCGGGATCGGCGGCGTCGACGATCTCGGTCTCCATGACCAACGAGGTCGAGCCGACGTGGCTGACCCAGGTCCACGCGTCGTACGGCGCGGCTCGGTGCAGGATCGGCACCTTGTAGTCGACGTCGACCTGGGCGACCACGAGCGAGCTGCGCCCGGTCTCCCCGGGCACCTCCTCCCAGAGCCGGCCCATCATCGCGATGCGGGCCTCCTGGAGGTACTCGAAGTACTTCACGTTGTTGACGTGCCCGTAGACGTCGACGTCGCTGAACCGCACCTGCACCGGGTAGTGGCCCACCTCCAGGCGGTGCGCCGGGGTCCGCTGCGGCGCGCGCTCGGGGGCCTCGGCATCGGGGTCGCGGTGGCCCTCGAGGACCGCCTTCTCCTCGGCGGTGAGGCGGCGCGGGCGCTCCTCGGCGAAGACGTACGGCGTCAGCTCGGTCGTCGCGGTGAGGTACAGCCTCCGCGAGCCGTCCGGCCGCTCGTCGTAGACCTCGTAGGCGAGGGTGAACGAGGCCGCGCGGACCTCGGTGACCCAGCAGTCGATGCGCACCGGCTCGAAGCGGAACATCAGCGGCTCGACGTACCGCACCTGGGTGCGGGCCACGACGAGCCCCTCGACCAGCTCCTGCCCCATCAGCTCCACGCGGTGGCTGCGGAACATGTCGACGCGGGCTTCTTGCAGGTAGTCGACGTAGACGACGTTGTTGACGTGGCCCAGGGCGTCGAGGTCCGCCCACCGCACCGGGCACTCATAGACGTGTCTCACGCGCCCGATGCTCCCAGGCTAGTGTGATCCGGTCCGGAGCCACCCCACAGAGAAGAGCATCCCCGCATGCCCGAAGCAGTCATCGTCTCCGCCGCCCGCACGCCGATCGGGCGTGCCAACAAGGGCTCGCTGAAGGACTTCCGCCCCGACGACCTGGCCGCCTTCGCGATCCAGTCCGCGCTCGACAAGATCCCGGCGCTGGACCCCACCACGATCGAGGACCTCTACCTCGGCTGCGGCCTGCCCGGAGGCGAGTCCGGCAACAACATGGCCCGCATCGTCACCACGCTCATGGGCCTGGAGGTCCCGGGCGCGACGACCACCCGCTACTGCGCCTCCTCGGTGCAGACCACCCGGATGGCCTTCCACGCCATCAAGGCCGGTGAGGGCGACATCTTCGTCTCCGCCGGCGTCGAGACCGTGTCCCGCTTCGCCAAGGGCACCTCCGACCACTGGCCCGACACCAAGAACCCCGTCTTCGCCGAGGCGCAGGAGCGCACGAACAAGACCGCCGAGCTCGGCAACGCCGCGGGCGCCTGGCACGACCCGCGCGAGGACGGCCTGGTCCCCGACGTCTACATCGCGATGGGCCAGACCGCCGAGAACGTCGCCACCCTGCGCGGGCTGGACCGCAAGGAGCTCGACGAGTACGCCGTCCGCTCGCAGAACCTCACCGAGAAGGCGATCGCCGACGGCTTCTGGGCCCGTGAGATCACCCCGGTCACGTTGGCCGACGGCACCGTCGTCTCCGCCGACGACGGCCCGCGCGCCGGTGTCACCTACGACGCCATCGCCGGCCTCAACCCGGTCTTCCGCCCCGACGGCGTCGTGACGGCCGGCAACTGCTGCCCGCTCAACGACGGCGCCGCCGCCGTGGTCATGATGAGCGACACCAAGGCCGCCGAGCTGGGCCTGACCCCGCTCGCGCGCGTGGTCTCCACCGGCGTCTCGGGCCTCTCCCCCGAGATCATGGGCCTCGGCCCGGTCGAGGCCACCAAGAAGGCGCTGGCCAACGCCGGCATGAGCATCGGTGACATCGACCTGGTCGAGATCAACGAGGCCTTCGCCGCGCAGGTCGTGCCGTCCTACCAGGACCTCGGCATCGACATCGACCGCCTCAACGTCAACGGCGGCGCGATCGCCGTCGGTCACCCCTTCGGCATGACCGGCGCGCGCCTGCAGAACACCATGCTCAACAGCCTGGACTGGCACGACAAGACCACCGGTCTGATCACCATGTGCGTGGGCGGCGGCCAGGGCATGGCGCTGATCCTCGAGCGCCTGTCCTGATCCACCCGCGGGGCCGCCGGCGGTCCCGTCGTACGACGCCGCGCCGGACGGGCACCCGCCCGACCGGCACCGGTTGAGCTGATCGGGGTGGGCAGCCGCGTAAAGTACGCGGGTGCCCACGCCCGACCTCTCCACCGAGACCCGCTGGCTCAGCGAGGACGAGCAGCACTCCTGGCGCTCCCTCGTCCTCGGCACGACGCTGCTCTTCGACCGGCTCGACGCCGACCTGCGCCGGGCGTTCGACCTCTCCCTGACCGAGTACGAGATCCTCGTGCGGCTCTCCGAGCGCGAGGGCCGGATGCGGATGGCCCAGCTCGCCGACGCGCTCGCGCACTCGCGCAGCCGGGTCACCCACACCGTGTCCCGCATGGAGAAGGCGCACCTGGTGCAGCGCACGACCTCCCCCGAGGACGGGCGCGGCATCGTGTGCGTGATGACCGAGGAGGGGCTGGAGCTCCTCGAGCGCGCCGCGCAGGTGCACGTGCGCGGCGTGCGCGCACACCTGGTCGACCTGGTGGACGCCGATGACTTCCGTGCCGTCGCGCGGGTCTTCGACGCGGTCTCCGACCGGCTGGTGGCCGGTCACCCGGAGGCGGAGATCAGGTAACGGTCAGCGGGTACGTCACCGGGTCTCGACACGCGGGTCACGGCTTCGCAAGCTCAGCCGTGCCGCTCGCTCGACCACCGACGACGGGTCCGCTGGCGCGTCCCCGTCAGTCCCGCGTGAGGCGCCGGTGCGTCACCCGGTGGGGACGCGCTGCCTCCACGCCGAGGCGCTCGATCTTGTTCTCCTCGTAGGCCGCGAAGTTGCCCTCGAACCAGAACCACTTGGCCGGGTCCTCCTCGTCGCCCTCCCACGCCAGGATGTGGGTCGCGACGCGGTCGAGGAACCACCGGTCGTGGGAGGTGACCACGGCGCAGCCGGGGAAGTCGAGCAGCGCGTCCTCGAGCGAGGAGAGCGTCTCCACGTCCAGGTCGTTGGTCGGCTCGTCGAGCAGCAGCAGGTTGCCGCCCATCTTCAGCGTGAGGGCGAGGTTGAGGCGGTTGCGCTCACCGCCGGAGAGCACGCCGGCCTTCTTCTGCTGGTCCGGGCCCTTGAAGCCGAAGGAGGCGACGTAGGCGCGGGAGTTCATCTCGAAGTTGGCGACCTTGATGAAGTCCAGGCCGTCGGAGACGACCTCCCAGACGTTCTTGTCCGGGTCGATGCCGCCGCGGCTCTGGTCGACGTAGGAGATCTTGACGGTCTGGCCGACGTCGAGCGCGCCCTCGTCGGGCTGGTCGTTGCCGGTGATCATCCGGAACAGCGTGGTCTTGCCGACGCCGTTGGGGCCGATGACGCCGACGATGCCGGCGCGCGGCAGCGAGAACGACAGGTCGTGCATGAGGGTGCGGCCGTCGAAGCCCTTGGTGAGCTCCTTGGCCTCCAGCACCACGTCACCGAGGCGCGGACCGGCCGGGATGTTGATCTCGGAGGTGTCGATCTTGCGCATCCGGTCGGCCTCGGCCGCCATCTCCTCGTAGCGCGCGAGACGCGACTTGGACTTGGCCTGGCGCGCCTTGGGGTTGGAGCGGACCCATTCCAGCTCCTTCTCGAGCATCTTGGCGCGCTTGGCGTCCTTCTGCCCCTCGATCTTCAGGCGCTCCTTCTTGGTCTCCAGGTAGGTGGAGTAGTTGCCCTCGTAGGGGTGAGTCTTGCCCCGGTCGAGCTCGAGGATCCACTCGGCGACGTTGTCGAGGAAGTACCGGTCGTGGGTGATGGCCAGGACGGCACCGGGGTAGCTGGCCAGGTGGCCCTCCAGCCACTGCACCGACTCGGCGTCGAGGTGGTTGGTCGGCTCGTCGAGCAGCAGCAGGTCGGGCTGCTGGAGCAGCAGCTTGCACAGCGCCACCCGGCGGCGCTCGCCACCGGACAGGTTGTCGACGATCGCGTCCGGCGGCGGGCAGCGCAGCGCGTCCATCGCCTGGTCCAGGCGGCTGTCGAGGTCCCAGGCGTTGGCGTTGTCCAGGTCGGTCTGCAGGTCGCCCATCTCGGCCATCAGGGCGTCGAAGTCCGCGTCGGGCTCGGCCATCAGCTCGCCGATCTCGTTGAAGCGGTCCATCTTCGTCTTGATCTCGCCGACGGCCTCCTGGACGTTCTCCAGGACCGTCCTGCCCTCGGTCAGCGGCGGCTCCTGCTGCAGCATCCCGACAGTGGCCTCGGGGTCGAGGATCGCGTCGCCGTTGTTGGGCTGGTCGAGCCCGGCCATGATCTTGAGCAGCGAGGACTTGCCGGTGCCGTTGGGTCCGACGACGCCGATCTTGGCGCCGTGCAGGAACGACAGGGTGACGTTGTCGAGGACGACCTTGTCACCGTGGGCCTTGCGGACGTTGCGCAGGGTGAAGACATATTCCGCCATGGTCCCCGAGCCTACCCACGGCCAGCGGCCCGGGCTCAGGCGGCCTGCCCCTCCTCACCCGCCTGCCGCGGTGTGCGTGTGAAGACGGTGGTGCCGCGGTTGAGGTCGTGGCCCACGACCTGCGCATCGACCTCGAAGGAGGTCATCGCCACCCCCTGGGCGTTGGTCCACGTCGAGGCCCGCAGCCGCCCCACGACGACCACCGGGTCACCGCGCCGCAACGAGGCCGCGCAGCCCTCCCCGAGCGCGCGCCAGGCGTTGACGGTGAACCACTGCGTGGTGTCGTCGCTCCACTGCCCGGTCGCCGCGCTGAACCGGCGGGGCGTCGCCGCCAGCCGGAAGCTGGCCACGCTGGCCTCCCCCGCCTGCCGGACGGTGACGTTGCTGCCGAGCCAGCCCTCCATGGTCACCAGGGTGTCGTTGAGCACGATGTCCTCCTCCTCGGGGACCGGCGTCCCCACGGGCAGGAGCCTGCCGTCGTACGCCGTGCTCCGACGCGGCCTCGAGGACCGCTGGGGAGACCCGTGCCGAGGGACGCCCCTGTGGACGCCCGGCGGTCCCGTCCCCTCCCGGAGGGACTCAGGCCAGGGCGCGGTCCAGGCCCGTGCGCAGCGAGGTGTACGCCGTCAGCTCGGTCTGCACGGGGGCGACCACCAGCTCGGAGGCGACCTCCGAGACGGCCTCCCGCAGCCTGCGGTCCGCTGCGGCCGCACGCGAGCGCGCGGTCGCGGCGACCAGCCCGCGACAGACCAGCGCCAGGAACACCCCGAGCAGCACCCCGCCACCGAGCAGCACCAGCGGCAGCGCGACTCCCCCGACGCGGGGCAGGTCGCCGAGACCTCCGGAGAGCATGGCCGCCACGCTCCAGGCGCCCCCGACGAGGGCGGCCAGCACGAGCAGCCACTGCAGGACCCGCACGGCGCCGGCCCACACCGGGAGTCGCTCGGCGTCGAGGTCGACGGTGCGCAGGGCGTCGTCGAGACGGTCCCCGACCTCGGAGAGGCGGGCGGTCGAGGCGCGACGGACGGAGGCGGCGAACGGGGCGCCGAGCCCGGTCGAGACGTCGTCGGCGAGCGAGCGGACCTCGGCGTCGATCTTGGCGCGCTGCACGGCGGTGGCCTGCGGCACCGAGACGCCCTGACCCCGCAGTGCCTTGGAGTCGGCCCCGAGGTCGATCTCGAGCTTCTTCAACGGGTCGGGACGCAGGCGGCCGACCCACGAGACCAGCGGCCATCCCGTGGCGCGACCGGCCCGCCAGCGGGTGGAGCGCTCCACCGCCTCCACGATCGCCGGGACGCCGGCACCCTCCGCTTCTCGATCTCGCCCTTGAGCTGGTCGATGCCGATACCGTGACGGGCGGAGATCGGGATCACCGGGACGTCGGGGATGCCGTCGGCGGCGAGCAGGCGCCGGACGTCGTCGACCATCGCGTCACGCCGGTCCTCGGGCACGGTGTCGATGTGGTTGAGCACGACCACCATCACGTCGGCGTGCGTGCGCATCGGCGCGAGGTAGCGGTCGTGGATGGCCGCGTCGGCGTACTTCTGCGGGTCGAGGACCCACACGAACATGTCGGCGAGCGCGACGAGCCGGTCCACCTCGAGGTGGTGCGCCACCTCGGTCGAGTCGTGGTCGGGGAGGTCGAGGAGCACGACGCCCTCGAGCGCGTTGGACTCGCGTCGGGTGTCGAGCATCGAGTCACGGGTCGTCTGGTGGCGCGGCGGGATGCCCAGCCACTCCAGCAGCTCGCCGGCACCCTCGGTGCCCCAGACGCACGCGGTCGCCCACGACGTGGTGGGCCGGCGTACGCCGACGGCCGAGAGCTCCAGCCCGGTCAGCGCGTTGAACGTGGACGACTTGCCCGAGCCCGTGGCACCGGCGATCCCGACGACCGTGTGGTGCGCGGAGAGCCGCAACCGGCTGGTGCCGCGCTCGACCACCGTGGCGGCACGCCCGACCAGCTCGTCGTCGAGCCGACCCCGGGCCGCCTCGGTCGCGGCGCCCAGGCCCTCGAGCCGGGCTCCGGTGTCGGTGCCCCGGGTGACCAGCTTCTTGGCCCCCTCCAGCAAGGACGTCATGATCCCCCAACCCGCTCGACCCTGTTCGTGGTGCTGGCCCACACCCTAGGGGGTCGGTGCGCTCAGTGCTCGCGCTGGGCGCTGGAGAAGCGCACGTCGTCGACCCGACGGGCCGCCACGCGCAGCGCCTCCGGCGCCTCGTCGCTCAGGCCCAGGCCCTCGACCAGGGCGGTGTAGCGCGCCTGCTCGGTGGCGAAGAGGCCGGTGATCCGCTCCTCCAGCATCTGCCGCGCCCGCTCGGCCATGCCGCGCACGGCCTGGTCGCCGAAGACCGCCTCCAGCAGCTTCTGGCCCAGCGCCGCCGAGCCGCCGGCGATGCCGGCCTCGGCGCCGGTCAGGCCGGCGGTGTGGGAGAAGACGACGACCATCAGCGCGACGGAGAGCCCGTTGACCCCGAGGGCGAGGAAGCGCGCCGTGGTGCGCTTGCCCTCCCCCTCGGCGCGGACCATCTCCAGCACGTCGCCCTGCCACTCGCGCACCGCACGCTCGGCGCGGCGGCGCAGGTCGCGGGAGGCGCGCCCGATGTCGGGGCCGGCGGTGGCCAGCAGACTCACGCCCGACTCCAGCTGGCGCCAGGCCCGCTCAGCCGCCTCGGCGGCCTCCTCGGCGTGCTCGAGGACGAGCAGCTCCAGGCCGGACTCGACCGCGACGGTCACCCGCTCGGCCTGGGCGGGCTTGCCCTTGACCGCGCCGACGACGCGGTCGCGCAGCCAGCCGACCTTGGTCTCCAGCGAGCGCAGCAGCTCCCCGGTGCCCACGAACTCCTGCCACCGGGCGAGGACCTCGCCACGCAGGAGGGTGCCGTCGGCCGTGGCGGCCAGCGCCCGGGACAACGCGTCGGAGTAGGCCTGGTCGCTGAGACGACGCAGGTGCTCGGCGGCCTCCACCTGGGCGGCGGCCGCGTCGGCGACCGGGTGCACGTGGTGGGTCAGGGAGCGGATGGCGCCGTCGAGGGTCTGCTTCACGACCGCGGAACGCGCGCCGGAGTCCTCGGCCAGCGACTCGAGCCAGCCCCGCACCTCGGCCACGTGACCAGCGGGCAGGAGCCCCTCCTCGTCGACCGCGCCCTCGTGGACGACGAAGAGCGGGGAGTCCTTCAGGCCGCGGGCGGCCAGCATCCTGGCCAGGTGCGTCGAGACCGTCTGCACGGCCTCCGGGGCGGTGCGATCCAGCACGATCGCCACCGCCGTCGAGCGGTCGGCGGCCTGCTTGAGGAAGGTCCAGGGCACCTGGTCGGCGTACCGCGCGGCCGAGGTGACGAAGAGCCAGAGGTCGCCGGCGGCGAGCAGCTGCGCGGCGAGCGCGCGGTTCTGCTCGTCGACGGAGTCCACGTCGGGCGCGTCCAGGACCGCCAGGCCCTGCGGGATCGTCTCGGAGGCGACCAGCTGCAGGCAGTCCGGGTCGTTGGTGGCGTGGTCCACGCGGCGCAGGTCCGGCAGCAGGCGGTCCTGGCCGAACCAGTGGCCGTCCTCGGGGTGGTGCACGAGCACGGGCGAGCGCGTGGTCGGGCGGAGCACGCCCGAGGCGGTGACGCGGTGGCCGACCAGGGTGTTGACCAGGGTCGACTTGCCGGCGCCGGTCGAGCCGCCGACGACCGCCAGCAGCGGCGCGTCGACGGTCATCACCCGTGGGATGACGTAGTCCTCGAGCTGGTCGACCATCTCCTGGTGGGAGGTGCGCACCTCGTCGACACCGGGCAGGTCCAGCGGCAGCGCAGCGGCCTGCAGCGCGCCGCGCAGACGCACCAGCGCGGTGATCATGGCGGCGTCGCCGGAGCCGACGTCGGTCGAGGTCTCGTGCCGGGCACTCATCGGGCACTCATGCGGGTCGGGACCACCTGTCCGGGGAAAGCGATGGATGGGCGCACGGCGGAGATCCGTCGGACGTGCTCCTGGCCGCGCACCGCGAAGTCTGGCGGAGGAGTGCCGCGCAGGTAGCGATGATGCAGGAATCCGAGCTCGATCGCTGCTTGTTGGTAGACCCGCATGGCCTGCTCGCCCTCGCGACCGCCGTGCTGCCGGGCGAAGGACCGGGCCGTACGACGGGCCCGCAGGTCGACCACCCAGGCGATGTCGGTGGCCGGCAGCAGCCCGCGCTGGGCGGCGTCGCCCAGGGCCACCCCCAGCATCCGCTGCTCGGCCCGGCGCGCCCAGAAGGCCAGGGCGAACATGCCGATCAGGGCCGGGACCATCAGCACGAGGTAGACAGCCGCGAAGCTGCCCAGCCCGAAGACGGTGGAGCCGTTCCACAGCCCGTGCGCCAGCACCGCCAGGACGTAGCCGCCCACGGGCGCCAGGAACCGGACGGCACCGGACCGGCTCGTCACGGCGATGCCGACGCCGATGCCGATGAAGGTCGTGAAGAGCGGGTGGGCGAACGGGCTGAAGAGGCAGCGGATGACGAACGTGGCGGTGACCGCCTCGGTGCCGCCCGGCCCCATCCCGTCGGTGCCGTCGTAGGCGGCGGCGAGGTAGAGGATGTTCTCGACGAAGGCGAACCCGATGCCGACCATGCCGGCGTAGACGATGCCGTCGAGGATGCCGTCGAGCTCCGCGCGTCGCAGCCACAGCAGCAGCACCAGGAAGGCGCCCTTGCCGGCCTCCTCGGTGATCGGGGCGACGACGGCGAGGCTGGCCACCTCACCCACCCCGACGACCAGGCCTCCGATGCCCTGCACCAGCAGCGCGCCCGCGGTGGCGACGAAGCCACCCCACAGCAGGCCCAGGGCCAGCAGCGACTTGGGTTCGGGCTCGTAGCGGTCCAGCCAGAGGTAGCAGCCGACCAGCGGGCCCACCGGCAGCGCGGCCAGCACGGTGGCCAGCAGCAGCGTGCCCGGGGCGCCGGACAGTGCCAGGACCAGCAGCATGGGCAGGGCGCCGAGCGCCACGAGCACGGTCACGACGACCGTGAACGCGACTCCCTGGCGACGTGTCCTGACCATGGTCACGAGCCTATCGGCCGGCGGCCCGCACCGATCACCCCTGTCGCGCGCGCCGTCGTACAGTGGCGGCATGAGCGAGGAGACGCAGCCCGAGCCCCGGACCGAGTCGCACGACCCGGCGGTGCCGGAGGCGTACGCCGCCTTCATGCGCACCGGCTGGGGCGACCGCGAGCTCGACCTACCGCGCCACCCGGTCGCCGACCTCGCCGCGACCCGTCGCGAGCGTCTCTCCGCCGCCTTCCCCGGCGAGCGACTGGTGCTGCCGGCCGGCACCTACAAGGTGCGCGCCAACGACACCGACTACCGCTTCCGTGCCGACACCGCGCACGCCTACTTCTCCGGCAACCTCACCTCCGACGCCGTGCTCGTGGTCGAGGACGGCGAGGGCGTGCTCTACGCCCGCCCACGCTCCTCGCGCCAGACCGACGAGTTCTTCCGCGACCGGCAGTACGGCGAGCTCTGGGCCGGTCGCCGTCCGTCGCTGAAGGAGATCTCCGACTCCCTGGGTCTGGAGGTGCGTCACGTCGACGAGCTCGAGTCGCGACTGTCCGCCTCCACGACCAAGACCCGCGACCTGACCTCCGACGGCGACCTCGCCCGGGTGGCCTCCGAGCTGCGGCTGGTCAAGGACTCCTGGGAGGTCGGGGAGCTGCAGGCCGCCTGCGACGCCACGACGCTGGGCTTCGAGGACGCGGTCGCTGACTGGGACAACGTGCTGCGCTACGGCGAGCGCTGGCTCGAGGGCACCTTCTTCCGTCGCGCCCGCACCATGGGCAACGACATCGGCTACGACTCCATCGTGGGTGGTGGCAAGCACGCCACGACGCTGCACTGGATCGAGAACTCCGGCGCGATCACGCCCGGGGAGCTGGTGCTGCTCGACATGGGCGTGGAGGGCCACAACCTCTACACCGCCGACGTGACCCGCACCCTGCCGGTCGACGGCACCTTCACCCCGCTGCAGCGTGACCTCTACCAGCTGGTCCTCGACGCCCAGGAGGCCGGCATCGGAGCGGTGCGCCCCGGCGCGGCGTTCCAGGACCCCCACCGCGCCGCGATGCGGGTGCTGGCCCACGGCCTCGACGACCTCGGGCTGCTGCCGGTCAGCGCCGAGGAGTCGCTGGCCGACGACAACAAGACCTACGCGCGGTGGACCCTCCACGGCACCAGCCACATGCTCGGCATGGACGTCCACGACTGCGGCCGGGCGGCGCCGGAGGCCTACGCCAAGGGCACCCTGGCCGAGGGGATGGTGCTCACCGTCGAGCCGGGGCTGTACTTCCAGGAGGACGACCTGCTCGTCCCCGAGGAGCTGCGCGGCATCGGCATCCGCATCGAGGACGACATCCTCGTGACCGCCGACGGCTACGACAATCTCTCGGCCTCCCTGCCGCGCACGCCCGACGCGGTCGAGGAGTGGATGGGTCAGCGGATCCGCTGACCCCACCCGTTCGACCCGGCGCAGCCGGTCGGCGGGTGGTCAACCGGCCGGCAGGTCCACCCAGAAGACCGAGCCCTCGCCGGGCGTCGAGTCGGCGCCCAGCTCGCCGCCGTCGCGCTCGGCGACGGTGCGGGCCAGCGGCAGGCCGAGCCCGGTGCCCTTGACGCTCGGCCCCGCGAAGCGCACGAACGGCTCGAACGCCGAGCGCAGCTGCACGGCGCTCAGGCCCCGGCCGGTGTCGCGGACCGTCACCCGAACGCGCGGCTGGCCCCCCTCCCCCACCAGCGGCTGCGCGCCCACCTCGACCGTGCCGCCGTGGCGGTTGTGCACGATCGCGTTGCCGACGAGGTTGGTCAGCACCTGGCGCAGGCCGGCGGGGCGGGCGAGCACCGACAGGCCGGTGGGTACGCCGTTGACGACCGTGACCCCGTGCTTCTCGGCGGGCACCCGGTGCCAGTGCACGACGTCGGCCACGGCGCCGGCCACGTCGACCGAGAGGCGCGAGTCCTCCGCGCCGAGCAGCCGCCCCGTGCCCAGCAGGTCCTCGACCACGTCGAGGAGGTGCTCGGAGGCCGTGAGGACGTGGCCGGCGTCGCGCCCCACCTCCGCCGCGAACTCCCCGGGCGACTGGCGCTCGGCCTGGTCGGCCAGCAGCTCGGCGTACCCGATGATCGTGGAGAGCGGGGTCCGCAGCTCGTGGCCGACCGTGGCGAAGAACTGCTGCTGGACGTGGCGGGCCTGGTCGCCGACCGCGAGGGCGTCGGTGAGCAGCGAGCGGGAGTGCTGCGCGGCGAGCCCGGCGGCCAGCGCGGCCGAGAGCAGGCGGTAGTCGGCGAGCAGCTGCTGGGACCAAGGGCCGGGGGTGCTCCGTCCCACGGAGAGGCTGCCGTACATCGCGGCGTCGCGCTGCAGGGCGCACGAGACGATCGCGGCGGTGCCGCACTGCTCGAGCTCGTCGCGGTCGGTGGCCGCTTCCGGCGGCAGCAGGTCGCGGTCGGTGAGCGCGACGATCTCGTCGCGGGCGAGCTGGGAGAGGTAGGGCATGGTGAGCGCCCCCTCGCTGCCGTCGCGCGGGACGGAGTGGCACGGCGACCCCGGAGCCACCCACTCCCGCAGCCACACCCGGTCCCCGAGGTGCAGCCAGGGGTCGCGGTCCTCCGGCGGGGTGAGCGTGAGGGCGAGGACGACGATCTCCGCCTCCCCGCCGGTCAGGAAGTGCGCCGACACCCGCTCGCACGCCCCCTCCACGGACAGCTCGCCGGTGAGCAGCCGGCCGCTCAGGAGCGCTGCGTCCGCGGAGGGGGCGACGTCCACCGCGAGCTCCTGCAGGGCCACGGGTGTCGCGGGGGCCACGTCACTCCTCGGGGGATGAAGGAAGAGCCCCGCACCGCAGCAGCGCCGGCGAGGGGAAGATGCCCCTAGTCTGGTCGATCCGTGCGGGCTGCGTCAGCACAACCTGCCGATCCAGGCCCCATCGGGCCAGCGCGGTCAGTTGCGCCAGCCCCAGGCTGCGACCCGGACAGGCGTGGTGCCCGGCCCCGAAGGGCAGCCAGGCACCGGGACGCACGTCCGCGCCGTCCCACCGCGCGGGGTCGAAGAGCGCCGGGTCGGCCGACCCCGCCGGCAGGAGGTCGGCCCCGCGCCCGAGCAGCAGCGGACTCACGAGCACGACGGCGTGGGCGGGCACCGTGCCGTGCTCCAGCGCGACCTCCCGCGCGGTCATGCGGGCCGTGACCCACGTGGGCGGCCGCAGCCGCAGGGTCTCCCAGGCCGTCTCCGTGGCGAGGCCGCGGCGAGCCGCCTGGGCCGCGGCGGCGGGGTTCTCGGCTAGCAGCACGAGCAGCCAGGCCCCCGCGGCGATCGGCACCTGGACACCGGCGGCCAGCTCCACCGCGCTCACCGTGGGGGCATCGACCCGCAGGTCGGCGAGCGCTCGCTCGAGGTCGACGCGGGCGGCGCGCTCGGCACGGCGCGTGTTCGACCACCGACGAGGAGGGCGCGCCGCGGCGATGACGGGCGCCAGGGCGTCGATCCACGCCAGCACCAGGTCGGCGACGCGGTCGCGGTCCGCCGGCTCGAGCGGGCCCAGCACGGCGTCGGTCGTGGACCTGGCCACGGGCTCGCGCAGGACGCGCATCGCGTCCGCGGCGTCGTCGGCGGCCCACGCGACGACGGCCCGGGAGAGCTCGTGCTCGAAGGTGGCGAGGCCACGGGTGACCTGGTCGGGTCGCAGCCGGGTGATCATCGCGTGCTCCCCGGTCGTGGCGCGGCGGGTCACGTCGACGGGGAAGAGGAAGGCGTCACTGTCGGTCAGCACCCGACGGGTGTCGACGACCGAGGTGACGAGGTAGGGGCCGCCCGGCCCCAGGGCGACCGGCCCGGGCTCGTCGCGGAGGCCGAGAACGGCACCGAGGCGCCCGATCGCCAAGGTGTCGTCCGTGGTGGTGTCGGTCCTCAGGGGGACGGACGCCACATGTAGATAGCGGACAGCTGTCGAGCGGCCCGGCGGGCGCGGATCTTCGCGAGCATGGTCGTTCCTCCCTTGCGCACTAGGTCGTCCGAGTCCCCGAGAGTGGGCGACCCGGGCAGGACAGCCTCCCTCACTGCCCAGCCTGCGCAGAATACCCCTGCCGGCATCGTCCTGACCATGATCGAGTAAAGATCCGGCTCAGGTCGCGCGTCGGGTCAGATCGTCTCGGCGATCAGCTGCTCGAGCTGCTGACGCCGGAACGGCTTGGGCAGCACGTCGGTGATGCCGAGCTCCTGCAGCAGCGGACGCTTGTCGCCCGCCCAGGCGCTGACGACGACGACCCGCAGACCGGTGGCGTGCTCGGGGTGCTGGTGGATCCAGCGCACGACCTCCTCGCCGGTCATCCGCGGCATCGAGAGGTCCAGCAGCATCAGGTCGTAGCTGGTGCGCTGCAGCGCCTCGACGGCCTCGACACCGTCGATGGCCTGGTCGGCACTGTGGCCCTGCCGCTCGACCATCCGGGCCATGACCTCGCGGATGTCGTCGGTGTCGTCGACGACGAGGAACCGCAGCTGGCGGCTCGACTCTGTCGTCTTCTCGTCCACGGCCGAAGGGTACCGCTCCCGGTATCTCCCCGTGCTCCCCGCCAGGGTGGTCCCGGCATGTGGGAGATAGCCTTGGCGGGCCCAGCCTCCGTAGCTCAGCTGGATAGAGCGAGTCACTTCTAATGACTTGGTCGCAGGTTCGAGTCCTGCCGGGGGTGCTACCCCGACAGCCCCGTCCCGGGGGTTGCCGCGCGCCGCCGGACCCAGCAGGGTGGGCAGTGCTTGAAGGCCATGTCCCGCAGGGCGGCCCGCGTGCGTGCCGACTTGCCCGGGCGGACGTCGGGAGCCGGTGCTGGTGCCTCGGACATGGCAGGACCCTACTGGCACGCGGGGGCCGGGCGGGTCGACGCCTCAGGCGTGGTCGTCGATCGCGGCGAGCAGGCTCCGGCGTACGTCGTCGGGGGCGAAGCTGGCCCGCACCGACGTCCGCGCGAGCTCCCGCACGCCCTCCTCGTCGAGGTCCAGCAGGTCGGCTGCCAGCTCGTACTCCCGGTTGAGGGTGGTGCCGAACATCGGCGGGTCGTCGGAGGCGATCGCGACCGTGACGCCGGCCTCGACGAAGCGCGGCAGCGGGTGCTCCTCGAGCGTCGCGACCGCGCGGGTGGCGAGGTTGGAGGACGGGCACACCTCGAGGGGTACGCCGGTGGCCGCGAGGTGCTCGAGCAGCGCAGGATCCTGCGCGGCGCTCGTGCCGTGGCCGATCCGCTCGGCGCCCAGCAGGTGCAGCGCGTCCCAGACCGTCTGCGGCCCGGTGGTCTCCCCCGCGTGCGGGACCGAGCGCAGCCCCGCGGCGCGTGCCGCGTCGAAGTGCGGCTGGAACTGCGGGCGGGGCACGCCGATCTCGGGGCCGCCGAGGCCGAAGCCGATCAGCCCGTCCCCGGCGTGGTGCAGCGCGAAGTCGAGCGTGGCGTCGGCCGCGGGCAGCCCGGACTCCCCGGGGATGTCGTAGATCCAGCGCAGCACCAGCCCGAAGTCGCGCTCGGCGGCGACCCGGGCGTCCTCCAGCGCCTCGGTGTACGCCTCGATCGGCATCCCCACCCCGTCCTCGTGCGGGCGCACGGAGGTGTAGGGAGTGCAGGTGAGCTCGGCGTAGCGCAGGGACTGCTCGGTCGCCATCTCGCGGGCCACCTCGTAGGTCAGCACCCGCACGTCCTCGGGGGTGCGCACCAGGTCGACGACAGCGAGGTAGACCTCGATGAAGTGCGCGAAGTCGCGGAACTCGAAGAAGCGGCGCAGCGCCTCGGGGTCCTCCGGCACGGTGCCGGGGTGGCGCCGCGCGAGCTCGGAGACGATGCGCGGGGAGGCCGAGCCGACGTGGTGGACGTGCAGCTCGGCCTTCGGCAGGCCGGCGATGAAGGCGGGGTCCACGCGCACCGGATCAGTCCGTCGCCTCGAGCACGGCGTCGAGGATGTCCTGCGGCTGGCCCTGGACGACCTCGCCGTCGAGGATCACCGTGGGGGTGCCCTGCACGCCGGCCTCGATCGCCGCGGCGGTGGCGTCGTCGACCCAGTCGCGCATGGTCACCTCCAGGATGCCCTCGGAGACGGCGTCCTCCTCGGCACCGGCCTCGACCGCGAGGTCGAGCAGGTCCTGGTTGTCAGGGAAGGGACCGGACTCGGACGGCTGGTTGTCGAAGAGCAGGTCGTGGTAGCGCTTGGCGACCTCGGGGCCGGACTCCTCCAGCACTACGGCGAAGGCGTTGACCGCCCGCGGGCTGTAGTCGCTGATCCGCTCGAGGAGGTTGAAGGGGCGGTACTCCACCAGCAGCTCGCCCTCCTCGGCGAGGCGCTCGAAGTCGTCGCGGGTCGCGGCCTCGAGCTCGCCGCAGAACGGGCAGAGGAAGTCCTCGTAGACGACCACCGTGTGCGGGGCGTCGGAGTCGCCGACCGTCACGCCGTGCTCGCTGGCACCCGCGGGGGCCGCCGAGACGTCGGTGCTGGTGTCCAGGGCACGGGTGAGCAGGAACCCGGCCAGGATCACCAGCGCCATGCCGACCGCCACGATCGTGGCCATCCGGATCGTGCGACGCCGCTCGGCGCGCTGCTGGGCGGCACGCGCCTCGGCGGCGCGAGCGGCGCGGTCCTCGGCGCGGTTCTTCTTCGACATGATTCTCCTCAGCTCTCCAGCGGCGTACGACGGAACAGCACGTGGTCGAGGGCCCATCGGCCCCGGTGGCCGACGGCCGCCACGAACAGCGACCCTGCCAGCAGGGCGACGTCGCGGGCGATCTCCCAGGGGTACTTCTCGGCGGCGTCGGGGTCATAGCCCCCACCGCCGAAGCACCCGCAGTCGATGGTCAGCCCGCGTGCCCAGGCGCTCGCGATCCCGATGATGAAGGCGACGAACAGGACCGCCGACGCCACCGCCATCGTCCGCGTCAGCAGTCCCACGACCAGCGCGAGCCCCACGACGACCTCCACGACCGGCAGCAGCTGCCCCACGGTCGGCACGAGCGCCTCGGGCAGCAGCCGGTAGGCGCGCACGGCCTGCACGCTCGATGCGGGGTCGGGGATCTTCAGGGCCCCGGCGACGATCCAGACGCCCCCGACGACGAGCCTCGCGGCCAGCACCAGCCAGCCCACGACACGTCCCTCCACGACCGCGAGCCTAGAGGGAGGGTCTGAGGGGCGGCTGAGAGGCCGCTGGTGCGGCCCGCACCGGCGGGGGCGCCGACGCGTAGGGTGTCGATCCATGACGGACCGACTCGTGTGGATCGACTGCGAGATGACCGGCCTGGACCTGGGGGCCGACGCCCTGATCGAGGTCGCGGCGCTGGTCACCGACTTCGAGCTGAACGTGCTCGGTGAGGGCGTCGACGTGATCATCAAGCCGCCGGACGCCGCGCTGGAGCAGATGGTGCCCTTCGTGCGGGAGATGCACGAGAAGTCCGGGCTGCTCGAGGAGCTCGCGGAGGGCGTCGACATGGCCGCCGCCGAGCGGCAGGTGCTCGACTACATCCGCACCCACTGCCCCGACGGCAGTCGCCCGCCGCTGGCCGGCAACACCGTCGCCACCGACCGGGCCTTCCTGGCCCGCGACATGGCCACGCTCGAGGGGTTCCTGCACTACCGGATCGTGGACGTCTCCTCGATCAAGGAGCTCTCGCGCCGTTGGTTCCCCCGGGCCTACTACGCCGCACCCGACAAGCGGGGCAACCACCGCGCCCTGGCCGACATCCAGGAGAGCATCGAGGAGCTGCGCTACTACCGCGAGGCGGTGTTCGTGCCGCAGCCCGGCCCCGACACCGACACCGCCCGCGAGATCGCCGGTCGGCACGGCGGTTCCCTCACGGGGCTGACCGGTGAGACCACCGCAGCGCAGGGCGCGGCCTCGGATTCGGCGCCCGCGTCCTAGTCCCCTACACTCGTCCCCGGTCCGGCTCCGCCGGGTCCGTGGTGGGCGTAGCTCAGCTGGTAGAGCATCGCGTTGTGGTCGCGAGGGTCGCGGGTTCAAGCCCCGTCGCTCACCCCACGAGCACGAGCCCCTGACCTCCGGGTCAGGGGCTCGTCGCGTCTCCGCCGCTCCTCCCCCGTGCGCGGGGATAGCTAGGGTCGCCGCATGGCAGCACCCGACCGGTCCCCCGCGCGCGAGGTGCGGCTCGAGCGGCGTACGTCGCAGGACCCGCAGGTCCTGGCCCTGGTGGGCCGCTACGTCGCCGAGCTCGACGAGCGCTTCCCGAGCGGCTTCACCGTCTCCGGTCCCGACGACCTCGTGGACCCCGGAGGGCACTACCTCCTCGCGACGGTCGACGGCGCACCCGCCGCGGTGGGCGGCGTCCGCGCGATCGCGAGCCCCGAGGGCGCGGCCGAGGTCAAGCGGATGTGGGTCGACCCGGCGTACCGCGGACTGGGGCTCGGACGACGGGTGCTCGCCGCCCTGGAGGAGCTTGCGGTCGAGCTCGGGCACCGCACGGTCGTCCTCGACACCAACCGCACGCTCGGCGAGGCGCTGTCGATGTACGCCGCGGCGTGCTACCGCGAGGTCGAGCGCTACAACGACAACCCCTACGCCGAGGCGTTCTTCCGCAAGGAGCTGTAGGACCTCAGCCGGGGATCTGCCCGAACGAGCCGCGCTGGAAGTCCTGGTAGGCCTCGAGCACCTCGGCCTTGGTGTTCATCACGAACGGCCCGGCCCACGCCAGCGGCTCCCGGATCGGCTGCCCGCCGACGACGATGACGTCCATCCGCGGGCTGCGGCTCTCCTGCGTGCCGTCGGCGGTCAGGGTGAGGTAGTCACCGGCGCCCATCGCGGCCGCCTGGCCGGTGCGGATCGGGCGCCCGTCGGTGCCCACGGTGCCCTGGCCGTTGAGGACGTAGACAAGCGCGTTGTGCTCGACCTCCCAGGGCAGATCGAGCCGCGCGCCGGGCTCGAGGGTGGCGTGCACGAGCGTCATCGGGGTGTACGTCGACCCCGGGCCCGCGTGCCCGTCGACCGAGCCCGCGATGACCCGGACCAGGGCCCCCGCGTCGGGGGTGGTGAGCAGCTGGACCTCGCCGGAGCGGATGTCCTGGTACTTCGGGGCGCTCATCTTGGCGTCGCGCGGGAGGTTCACCCACAGCTGGATGCCGTGGAAGAGACCGCCCTGGGTGACCATCCACTCCGGCGGGGCCTCGATGTGCAGCAGGCCGCTGCCGGCGGTCATCCACTGGGTGTCGCCGTTGGTGATGGTCCCGCCGCCGCCGTGGGAGTCCTGGTGGTCGAAGGTGCCGTCGATGATGTAGGTGACGGTCTCGAAGCCGCGGTGCGGGTGCCAGGAGGTGCCCTTGGGCTCGCCGGGCGCGTACTCCACCTCGCCCATCTGGTCCATCATGATGAACGGGTCCAGGGCACGCAGGTCGAGACCGGCGAAGGCCCGGCGCACCGGGAAGCCCTCCCCCTCGTAGCCCTGGGGTGCGGTGGTCAGCTGCCAGACCGGGCGCGGCTGGTCACCGAGGCCGGGGGTGCGCAGGCGGGGCAGGACGGTGAGGTCGTCGACGGTGACGGCAGGCATGGGTTCCTCCTCGGGGTGGTCGAGCGGAAGAACGTCGTTGAAACTCGAACTATTCCGCTGCCGGCGAGAGCGCCGACCGCGCCTGGGAGGGCAGGTCCGAGAGGGCTGGCCAGGCGACTCAGACCAGTGCCGGGAGCTCGACGTAGAACGTCGTCCCGGCACCCTCCGCGCTCTCGACGCGCAGCGACCCACCGTGCTGGTGCACGACCGCGCGGGCGATCGAGAGCCCCAGCCCGCTGCCGGGGATGGCCTGGCGCTGGGCCAGGGAGGACCGGAAGAACCGCGTGAACAGGTGCTCCTGCTCGGCGAGCGGGATGCCGATGCCGGTGTCGCGCACGACCACCACGCTGCCCTCCTCGCGCGGCAGCAGGGAGACCTCCACCTCCCCACCGCCCGGGGTGAACTTCACGGCGTTCCCCACGAGGTTGACCAGGGCCCGCTCCAACATGTCGCGCTCGCCCAGGAACGGCATCGGCTCCTCGGGCACCGAGACCCGCAGGCGGAGGCCGCCGGTCTCGGCCGCCGGCGCGACGACCTGGCAGGCATCGCCCACCACCGTGCGCAGGTCGACGACCCGGGGCGCCAGGTTGAGGCCGTCCTCCTGCAGCCGCGAGAGGGTGAGCAGGTCGTCGATGAGACCCAGCAGCCGGCGGGAGTTGGACTCGACCTTCTCGACGGCCGAGCGCTGCGCGGGGCTGAGCTCGCCGAGCGTCGCGTCCAGCAGCATCTCCAGGTAACCGTGGATGCTGGTGATCGGGGTGCGCAGCTCGTGGCTGACCGAGGACACGAAGGCGTCCTTGACCGCGTCCACCTCCCGCATCCGCTCGAGCGCCTCGCGCAGTGCCTCCTCGGTCTCGATCCGGTCGGTCACGTCCTCGGAGGTGCTGACGTAGCCGACCACCGCGCCCTGGTCGTCGGTGACCCGGCTGAGCGTCATCGAGTGCGTGCGGTCGACCCCGTCGGCCCGGGTGAAGCCCATCTCCACCGGAGCGACGCCGCGCCGAAGCAGCTCTCCCGCCACCGAGCGGAAGTCGGGCGCCACCCCCAGCTGGGCGGCGGCCGCCTCGACCGCCGACGGGCTGTGCAACATGCTCGTGCTGCGCCCCAGGACCTCCTCGGCGCGGTAGCCCAGCATCCGTTCGGCACCGGGGTTGAAGAGCGAGATCCTGCTGTGCTCGTCGGTCACGATGATCGCGACCCCCGTCGCGCTCGCCACGATGCGGTCCAGGGTGTCGCGCTCGGCCTGCGCGTCCCGGGCCGCCTCGACGCTCTCCCCCACCCGCAGGATGAGGGGCACCACGATGACCGCGCACACGACCGCGAACGAGGACAGCAGGATCCCCCGCAGGTCCCGGTCGAGTCCGTAGACGTCGGGGGCGGCGGCGAACGGGCCCCGGTCGGCGGTCGTGAGCAGGATGGCGAAGGCCAGCATCAGGATCATCTGCGCCAGCGCCTCGCGGGCCGAGATGCGCAGCGCGCTCCACGCCAGGAGAGCGACGAGGAGGTAGACCAGCGGCGGGGTGTCCTGCGGGATGAAGATCAGCGGGGCGGCCACCGTGATGAGCAGCCACTGCAGCGCGTACTCCCCGCGCCCGGCGATCGAGTCGTGCGCCGGGAGGGTCGCCCACAGTGGCGTCAGCACCATCAACGACGCGAGGTGGGCGGTGCCCATCCCCAGCGCGATGAGCGGGGGGTGGCCGAACCCGGTGGCCAGCGCCGTGAGGGCGCCGCCGCCGGCACCCACCGCACCACCGACCAGGCAGGCGAGGAACCACCGGCGCAGGTCCGCGTCGCGGCACAGCGTCCACGTGCGCTCCTGGCCACGGGAGAGCAGCACCCACACCAGCGCCACCTCGACGGTGATGGTGACGGCGTACCCGGTGGCCACGCCCCACGGGCGACCACCGAGTCCCACGGTCAGCAGCGCGAGCACCGTGACGATCGGCAGGAGTCGCACCACCCAGCGTCGGGGGGCGAGCAGCAACGCTCCCACGGCGGCGCCGACCGGCCAGATGCCGATGACCTTGCCGTCGTCGGGAGCGGCGGAGACGGCAATCAGACCGGTGAGGGCCGTGACCACGAGCAGGGCGGACACCCGGACCTGCCATGACGACGACCACCAGCGCAGCACGCGCACCCTCCTCACGGTTGCTCCCTGTCACCGCTCGCAGCGACCATCAGACCACCCCGGCGACCCGGACACCATCGACGGCGCGCCCTCCCTCCTACCCGTTCGCGTCGGTCCCATGACTAGGTTGTCGAGGTGAGCACCGACACCAGCAGCCGCAGCCACTACGACGTCGTCGTGGTCGGGGGTGGGCACAACGGGCTGGTCGCCGCCGCGTACCTCGCCCGGGCCGGCCTCTCCACCCTGGTCCTCGAGCGCCTCGACCACACCGGCGGCGCCGCGATCTCCGCGCAGGCGTTCCCCGGCCACCCGGTGCGGCTCTCGCGCTACTCCTACCTCGTGTCGGTCATGCCCGACGCCCTGATGGCCGACCTAGACCTCGACGTCACCCTCACCTCGCGGGGGACCGCGTCCTACACCCCGACGCTGCGCGACGGCGTCCCGGGAGGCCTGTTCGTCCAGCGCCCGGAGGGGCCCGGGACCGCGGAGTCCTTCGCTGCGCTCACCGGCGGCGAGGAGGAGTACGCCGCGTGGCAGCGGTTCTACGGCGAGCTCGAGCAGATGGCAGGCGTGCTCGCCCCCACGTTCCTGTCCCCGCTGCCCACCGAGCGCGACCTGCAGGCCCAGGTCGGCGCGGACATCTGGCGCGACGTCGTCGAGCGTCCCCTCGGCGAGGCCGTCGAGCGACGGTTCCAGGACGACACGGTCCGCGGTGTCGTCGGCACCGACGGCCTGATCGGCACGTTCGCGTCGCTGCACGACCCCTCGCTGGTGCAGAACAAGTGCTTCCTCTACCACCTCGTCGGCAACGGCACCGGCGAGTGGCGGGTGCCCGTGGGCGGGATGGGTGCGGTGACAGACGGGCTGCTGAGGGCCGCTGTCGGTGCCGGCGCCGAGGTCCTCACCGGCGCGGGCGTCTCCCGGATCACACCGGGAGCCGACGGCGTGGAGATCACCTGGGACGGCGCCTCCGGCAGCCACTCGGTGACCGCGGACCACGTCCTCTCCGGTGTGGCGCCGTGGGTGCTGCGCATCCTGCTCGGCGAGGGCGAGCACCCCGACAAGCCCGTGGGCTCGCAGCTGAAGATCAACCTGCTGCTGGAGCGGCTGCCCCGGCTGCGCTCGGGGATGGACCCCGCCAAGGCCTTCGCCGGCACCCTGCACCTCGGGGAGGACTACTCCCAGATCGAGCGGGCGTACGCCGAGGCCGCGGCCGGACAGGTGCCCTCGACCATGCCCGGCGAGGTCTACTGCCACTCCCTGACCGACCCCTCGATCCTGGGTGACGCCCCGGAGGGCACGCACACGCTGACCTACTTCGGCCTGCACACGCCCGCGACGCTCTTCGAGGGCCCCGACCGCGAGGCACGCAAGGCACTGGCCGTCGAGCGCGCCCTCGCCGAGCTCGACAAGCACCTGGAGGAGCCGATCTCCTCCTGCGTCGCGACCGATGCGTCCGGCCGGCCCTGCATCGAGGCGAAGATCCCCCAGGAGATCGAGGCCGACCTGGCGATGCCCGGCGGGCACATCTTCCACGGCGACCTGGAGTGGCCCTGGGCGGCCAACCGGGCGCTGCTGGACACCCCCGCCTCACGGTGGGGCGTGCAGACCGACCA
Source organism: Nocardioides sp. REDSEA-S30_B4 (assembly GCF_001627265.1). NCBI lineage: Bacteria > Bacillati > Actinomycetota > Actinomycetes > Propionibacteriales > Nocardioidaceae > Nocardioides > Nocardioides sp. REDSEA-S30_B4. The sequence continues at coordinate 50,085 of NZ_LUPI01000013.1, forward strand.
CGAGCGGGTGCTGCTGTGCGGGTCCGGTGCCCGACGGGGCGGCGCCGTCTCCGGTCTGGGCGGTCACAACGCCGCGCAGGCGGTCCTGGAGGCGCGCTGACCCGTGCCGGACCGCCCTGCGGAGACGATCCCGGGCAGGACGGCCCCGGGGTGCGCCCTCGATTTTTCGCGACGGCCCCTCGCTGGTAACGTTCACGTCGCTTCACCAGGCGCCATTAGCTCAATTGGCAGAGCAGCTGACTCTTAATCAGCGGGTTCGGGGTTCGAGTCCCTGATGGCGTACAGAACGAAGGGCCCCAGGTCGATGACCTGGGGCCCTTCGCGTTTCCTCGTGTTCGACAGCGCCGGACTGCTCACGTGCTCCACCATGGGACCGACTGGTCCCACAGTCACCCCCCCCTTCTCTCGGTCCAGGAGTCCCCCGTGCCCCGTCGAACCACCCCTGCCGTCGCGCTGCTCACCACCGGCGCCCTGGCTGCCACCGCGCTCGGCACGGCCGCGACCTGGGCAGGAGCCTCCTCCGCGCCCGCGACGGCGCCCAGCAGCTCGGGCGAGAACTGCCAGACCCTGTCGACGCCGCGCACGATCATCACGGGCCAGAAGCCGCAGACCTACGTCTACACGGCTCCCGAGGGCACGGTCGTGACGTACTACTGCGTGGAGGACCAGGGCGGCGGGGTGGAGTACATCCGGCTCCAGACGCCCGCGCAGAGCGTCCTGATGCGCAAGGGCGACGGCAAGGCGATCCTGGCCTACTCGGTGCTCTACGGGTCCGGGGCCACGCCGACCCCGAGTGCGACGCCGACGACGCCCAGCGCCACCCCCACCACATCCAGCGCGACGCCGACCGAGACCCCGACCTCCCCCACCGCGACGCCGACCGAGGTCACCGAGGACGACATCCCGGAGGTGACCGGGCCGCCCGCGACGAACCCGGACGGAAGCTTCAACTGGAACTGGCGCTACGACCCGCCGTCGTGCTCGGCACTGACGGTGCTCTATCCCTCGAACATCCCGGACAACCAGACCAACGACGTCAATGTCCGCATCCGTTTCACCGACGGCACCAGCCGCACGCTGAACTACCACTTCAACGGCGGCAACTGGACCGGCATGCGTGCCTTCAACTACGTCCAGCACCCGAGCTGGCCGGCCGGCACGTCGGAGTACTGGGTCGAGTGGACCCAGGTCGGCGGGTCGAACTACCACTACGGGGAGAGCTTCCACAACGCACCCATCGAGGGGCCGCTGCACTGCATCCTGGGTGACGACGGCGACCCTGACACCGTCGAGGTCCCGCAGTCGGTCACCACCATCGACGACTGGGACCCCGCCCGCCGCGTCGTCCGCCAGGGCACCCGTACCTCGACCGAGATCGTGACCGTCGACGAGACCGGCCTCTCCGACGTCCAGCTCGAGCGCACCCGCGACGGCGCCGACTGGCAGGTGCTGCGCACCCTGCCCGTCGAGCGCGACCGCGTGGTGATCTCCTTCCCCAAGGAGCGCAAGAAGGGCAAGGTCACCTACCGGCTGACCGTCCCGGGCACCGAGTCCGTCACGGGCGCGGTCACCCCGGAGATGACGGTCAAGGTCAAGAAGAAGAAGCGCAACCGTCGCTGACGTCCTGCCCACGACTCCGGACCGCCCGACCACCGGTCAGGGGATGGCCCGGGTCGCGTGAGTGGGCGATGCTCGCTCCATGTCGTTCCTCCGCACCGTGACCCGCCTCGCGCTCGGGTCGGCGATGGTCTTCGCCGGCACCGCCCACCTGACCTTCGCACGGGAGGAGTTCCAGGCCCAGGTCCCGGACTGGTTCCCGCTCGACGAGGACCTCACGGTGCTCGGGTCGGGCGTCGTCGAGATCGGTCTGGGCGCCGCGCTCGTGGCCGCACCGAAGGCCCGACGCCCGCTGGTGGGCGGTCTGCTGGCGGCGTTCTTCGTCGCGATCTTCCCCGGCAACATCGCCCAGTACGTCGAGCAGAAGGACGCCTTCGGGCTCGACACCGACACCAAGCGCCTCGTGCGACTGTTCTTCCAGCCCGTCCTGGTGCTCGCGGCGCTGTGGACCGGTGAGGTCCTGCGCCGACGGGACTGACGCCGGCTCGAGAGGTCCGGTCAGCCGCGACGCGGCCGCACGGCCTGGGTCACCAGCCGCACCTGAGCGAACAACGTGCGCATCGAGGCGGCGTCAGGGGCGCCGGCGCCGGCGCGGAACGAGCGCGCCTCGACGACGAGCCCGCCGTCGACGGTGGCGCCGAGGTAGGACAGGAAGCCGGCGTCGTCCCGGACCGGCGACCAGCCCAGGGAGGCCAGGGACTCGCACGCGGTGTCCCACGCGGCGGTGAAGAGCGAGTGCCCGTCGAGCACCACGTCGTCCTCGGGACGCGGGCACACCACCAGCCCGTACCCGCTCGCGGGGTCCAGGTGCGCGGTGTGGAACGAGTCCAGCGACATCGTGGGCAGCACGGTGACTCCTCCTTCGAGACGATGCTCAGGCAGCGGTGAAGAAGCCCGCCTCACCCAGCAGGTCGGCGCACCGACCGCACAGGCGGACGTCCTCGGCCCACGGGTCGTCGTGCGAGCGGCCGCGACGGCCCTCGACGACGGCCCGGACGGGCTCCACGTGGTGGGTCGAGGCGCACCAGCCGCGCACCTCGGGTCGCGGCGCGGGCACCTCCTGCTCGCGGCGTACGGCGGAGACGACCGTGGACCCGCGCAGGGCCCGGTCGCCGGAGCGGGTGGCCAGGCCGTGGCGCACGAGCGCGTCGGCGACCTCGGCGGAGCGGACGGTGAAGTCGAAGCCGCCCAACGCAGAGCGCTCGGCCTGGGCGAGCACGGTGGCGTCGATCCAGGTGCCGCCGGCCCAGGCGCCGCTGACCTCGACGGTGCGGGTGCCGGCGCGGACCCCGGCCACGGGGTGACCCGTCTCGGTGACGGTGCAGCTGCTGGTCATCGCGGGCCTCCCTCCAGGCACTGGTGCGGTGTGCTCGTCTCAACGAGCACACCGCCGGGAGGTCACGCGACGGTCACGCCGGAGCGCACGGCTGGTCCGGACCAGGCGCGCGCACCGGGCAGCAGCCTCAGCCGGTGCGCTGCACCAGGTCGACGATGCCCGCGGCCAGCTCCGGCCCGACGTCCTCCTGGACGAAGTGGCCGCCCACCAGGCGGTCGTGCGGCTGCCCCTGGGCACCTGGCACGTGGGCGATGAGCGGGCCGTCGGCGCGACCCAGGATCATCCGCAGCGGCCCGGGCAGGTGTCGTCGCCGGGCGAGCCGACCTCGGCGTACTGCGGGGTCCAGGGGTAGTCGGAGATCGCGGCGAAGCGCTCCTCCGGCGTGCGGACGAGGCCCAGAGTGGCTGAGCTGGGGCTCGGCGCGGTCATGGATCCATCCTGTCAGGCGCGCCGTGGAGGCGGTTCGCTCAAGGAATCCTCAAGATTGCCGCAGGTTGGCTCAAGGTCTCCCCAAGTCCCTTCCCCCCGGGTTGCGCCGCTGTCACGGTCTTCCCATGACCCCCCGCATCGCCCTCTCGGCCACCGCCGTCGCCGGCATCCTCCTCGGGAGCCTGGTCGCCGGCGCGACCGCCGCGGAGGCCGCCCCCGTCGGCAACTGCCCGGACGCCGTCGTCGTCCCCGGCAACGCCGACTCCCTGACCGTGTCGGCCCCCTCGGGCCAGGTCATCGCTGGCTACTGCGTAAAGTCGGCCGGCCTCAAGGGCACCAAGGGCGAGCCGGAGTACGTCACCCTGGCCACGCCGGTGACCTCGATCGTGCTGCGCCACACCGACGGCGGGAACCTCACCCACTACTCGCTGGTGCTGAAGGCCGCCACCGTGCCCACGCCGGAGCCCGAGCCGACGCCCGACCCCGAGCCCACGCCCGACCCCGAGC